>NZ_ATNI01000026.1:0-39837 GCF_000511705.1 Thermus sp. NMX2.A1 | reverse complement strand
TACCTAACCCTTCTCTTCTTGTCGCTACCGTTCCACCTCCACCTTGATTTTATAGTTTCCCCGCCTGGTTTCGCCAAGTACCTCCAGGAGCCTTAGGCTTCCCAGACCCTCCGCCAAAAGGGTGTCCCCGGGAGCCATCTCCTCCTTGGGGGAAGCCACCTTGCCCCTTAGCCGCACCTTCCCCGCCCTCACCCCCTGGGCGAAGTAGCTGCGGGAGACCCCGAAGCCCTTAGCCCCCACGGTATCCACCCGCAAGGAAGGCACCACCAGGGTCCGCACCCGTTCGCTGGTGGCCCTTAAGGCCCCCTCCGGGGGTGGGAAAAGGGTGTAGCCCGCTTCCTCCAAGGCCCTCCTTCCCTTGGCGGACACCGCCACCAGGTAACCCTCGCCAAAGGCCTCCAAATCCCCCATGGCCTCCCCCAGATCCGGGGGTTCCTTCTCCAGGAAGACCACCTCCACCGGGTCGTGGACGGAGGGGACCTCCGGGGGATACAGCACCGCAAGCCTCCTCTCCGCCAGGGGGAACCCCCCGAAAAAGGCTACCTTAAGCCCCTCTCCCCGGGCCTTTTCCTCCAGAAGGGCCTGCTCCTCCGGGTCCAGGAAGCCGGTTTCCACCACCCGTCCCCCCCGGGCCCGCTTCAGGTAGGCCATGAGGTCCGCCATAAGGAAAGATGATACCCTAAGGGAAGTGGAAAGGCTTAAAGAAGCCATCCGCCTTCTGGTGGAGGAACTGGATCCCCTCGGAATCTACCTCTTTGGCTCCGGAGCCCAAGGCCTTTTGACCCCAGAAAGCGACCTGGATCTGGCCATCCTGGGCTCCAAGCCTTACCCTCCGGAGCACCTTTTTGCCCTGCGTGCCCCCTTGAGCCTGCTTGTGGGGCGGGAAGTGGACCTGATAGACCTTCGCCAGGCCCCCCTTCCCCTACAGGCGCAGGTGGCCGCTTTTGGCGAACCCCTGTATCGAAAGAGCCTCGAGGCGGACCGCTTCCTGGACCTCGCCCTTAAGGCCTACGCCCGCCTCAACGAGGAAAGAGCGGAAATCCTCGGGGATATTCAGAAACGGGGAAAAGTCTATGGATGAGGTCCTCCTACAAATTCGCAATGTGGCGGTGCATGACTACCAAGCCCTTTCCCTCCCCATCCTGCGCCAGATCCTGGAGGAACGGCTTCCCGACTTCCTGGAGTTCAGCGCCACCCTACTCCGCACCCTCCCGAACCACGAAGCTTAAACGGGCGCTGGCCCTCTCCTCCCCCTCCACCAAGGCCCTGACCGCCACCTTGCCCAGGCCCCGGCGGAAGAGGAGGAGCTCCCCCTCCAGGATCAGGGTATCCCCCGGCACCACGGGCTTTTTGAAGCGGGCCTCCTCCACCCCCACCAAAAAGACCAGGCCCCCGGGCTTGAAACCCGGCTGCTTGGCAATGCTGCCCACCGCCGCCTGGGCCATGGCCTCGAGGATCAGCACCCCCGGCATGATGGGGTAACCGGGAAAATGCCCCTGGAAGTGGGGTTCGTTAAAGGTCACGTTCTTCAGGGCCCGGAAGGTTTTCTCGTCGGCGTGAAGGACCCGGTCGATGAGCAAAAAGGGATAGCGATGGGGCAGGAGGGCCAGGATCTCCCCGATCTCCACGGCTCACCTCTTCAGGACGTCGTCCGAAGACAGGATGGTGTCCTCCAGCACGTGGAGCATCTCCAAGGCCTTACCCGTGCCCAAGGCCACCGCCTCAATGGGGTTTTCCGCCACCACCACGGGCACCCCCGTGGCCTCCTGCAGGGCCACATCCAGGTTCTTTAGCAGGGCACCACCCCCGGTAAGGAGGATGCCCCTCTCGTAAATATCCGAGGCCAGCTCGGGGGGCGTGGTTTCCAAAACCGCCTTCACCCCCTGGAAGATCTTGTCCAAAGGCTCCTTCAAGGCCTCGGCCACGTCCTGGGCGGGGATCTCCGCCGTGCGGGGAAGGCCGGTGATGAGGTCCCGGCCCCGCACCTCGGCCACCTCCTTCTCCTCCCCGGGAAGGATCTTGGCCCGCCCCAGCTGGATCTTGAGCTCCTCGGTGGTGCGCTCCCCGATGAGGAGGTTGTACTTTTGCCGCACGTAGCGGATGATGGCCTGATCCATCTCGTTGCCAGCGATCCTAAGGCTCTCGGAGCGCACGATACCCCCTAGGGAGATGACGGCGATGTCCGTGGAGCCTCCCCCGATGTCCACCACCATGCTACCCGTGGGCTCGGCCACGTTGATCCCCGCCCCGATGGCCGCCGCCAGGGGTTCCTCGATGAGGTAGACCTTGTGGGCCATGGCGGACACCGCCTGCACCACCGCCCGCCGCTCCACGTCCGTGACCCCGGAGGGCACCCCCACCATGACCCGCGGCCGGAAGAAGCGGCTCATGGGGGAGAGCACCTTTTGCAGAAAGAGGAGGAGCATGCGCTCCGTTAAGGCATAGTCGGCGATAACCCCATCCTTAAGGGGCCGTACCGCCACGATGTTCCCCGGGGTGCGCCCCAGCATGCGGTAGGCCTCGGCCCCCACCGCCTTCACTTCCTGCTTCCCCTGCACCACTGCGATCACGGAGGGTTCGCGCAAGACGATTCCCTTCCCCCGCACGTAAATGAGAACGCTCGCCGTCCCCAGGTCAATCCCGATGTCCTCGCCCCTCAGCATAATCGCCCCATTCTACTCAGGAAGAACCCGGTAGCGGACCCTGTGGTCCTCTACCACCGCCACTCCCCCCTCCTTCAAGTACTCCTCCACACCCGCCAGCACCGCAGCAACCCTGGGCCCGGCTACCTCTACCCGCAGGTCCGAAACCCGGAGGAGCACCACCCTTGCCGGAACCTCGCCACCCGAAAAAAGCAGGGCGGCAAAATCCAGGTCCTGGGTGAGGAGGACATACCCGTTCCTTTTACAGTAGGCAAGGATCTCCTGATCCTTTGCTCGTAAATCACCCAGCTCACTCCAGTGAAAGGCCTCCAGACCCTTCTTCCTTAGGTAAGGAACCCACTTAGGGCTCAAGCACACATCCACCACCACTTTCAAAGGACCACCTCTCGCCCCTCAGCGAGATAAGCGGCGAAATCCAAAGCGGCTTCCAGGTCCTCCCGTTCCAGGTAAGGAAACTCCTGAAGTATTTCCTCGGGCGTCTGGTGCTTGAGGAGTTGCAGGAGCGTGGCCACGGGAAAGCGCATACCCCGGATGCAGGGCCGCCCCCCCATGACCTCCGGGTCCACGGTGATGCGCTCACGCCAGTCCATGTCACTTAGCGTACTCCACCGCCCGGGTCTCCCGCACCACGGTCACCTGCACCTGGCCCGGATAGTTCATCTCCCGCTCGATGCGGTTAGCGATTTCCCGGGCCAGAAGGGTAGCCCTGGCGTCCGTGATCTTGTCGGGCTTGACGATGACCCTCACCTCCCTCCCCGCCTGCACGGCAAAGGCGGTTTCCACCCCGGGGAAGGAAAGGGCGATGCGCTCCAGGGCCTCGAGGCGCTGCAGATACTCCTCCAGGCTCTCCCGCCTGGCCCCGGGCCGGGCGGCGGAAAGGGCGTCGGCGGCCGCCACCAAAACCGCATACACGGTTTCCGCATTCTCGGGATCGTGGTGGTGGGCGATGCCATCTATGACCTCCGCGGGTTCCCCGAAGCGGCGGGCCAGGGCGATGCCGATCTCCACGTGGCTTCCCTCCACCTCCCGGTCCACGCTCTTGCCGATGTCGTGAAGGAGCCCCGCCCGCCGGGCCAAGGCGGCATCCAGGCCCAGCTCCGCGGCCATGATCCCAGAAAGGTGGGCCACCTGCACCGAGTGCTTGAGGACGTTCTGCCCGTAGCTGGAGCGGAAGTGGAGCCGGCCGAGAAGCTGGATGAGGCCAGGCTTTAACCCCACCACCCCAGCCTCGAGGGCAGCTTCCTCGCCCCGCTCGTAGATGAAGGTTTTCATCTCCTGCTTGGCCTTCTCCACCACCTCCTCGATCCGGCTGGGATGGATACGCCCATCCTTGAGGAGTTCCTCCAGGGCCATGCGGGCGATTTCCCGGCGGATGGGGTTGAAGGAGGAAAGGAGCACTGCCTCCGGGGTGTCGTCGATGATGAGGTCTACCCCCGTCAAGGCCTCAAAGGTGCGGATATTCCGCCCCTCCCGTCCGATGATCCTGCCCTTCATGGCATCGGAGGGAATGGGCACCACGGAAACCGCCAGCTGGGCGGCGGTTTCCGAGGCCTGGCGCTGCATGGCCTGGGCCAGGATCTTCTGGGCTTCCTTGCGGGCCTCGAGGCGCGCTCTTTCCAAGGCTGCCCGCACCCTCTGGGCCTTCTCCTCCTCCAGCTCCCGGTCCAGCCTCTCCAGGATGAGGCGCCGGGCTTCCTCCGGGGAGAGGCCTGCCACCTCATGAAGCCTCCGTTCCACCTCGCGTTCCTTCTCCTGCAGAAGGGCCTCCTGGGTCTTAAGCACCTCCTCCCGCTTGGAAAGGGCCTCCTCCAGGGCATCCAGCTTGAGGGCCCGGGCGTCCAAGGCCTCGCCCCTCTTGGATAGCCTTTCGGCCTCCCGCCGGAGCTCCTCCCGCTCCCCCTTAAGGCGCTCCCTCTCCGCCTTAAGCTCCTCCTGCAAGGCCCTAAGCCTCTCCCGCTCGGCCTTAAGCTCCTCCCGCTCGCTCCTCAGGCGCTCTTCCGCCTCCTGCAAGCGCTTTTTGGCCTCGGCCTCCAAGGCCTCCGAGCGGCGCTTAAGCTCCGCCTCCAGCTCCTGGCGCAAGACTTTGGCCCGCTCCTCGGCCTCCTGGCGCAGGGTCCTGGCCTCGGCCCGGGCGGCCTCCAGGATCTCCCTGGCTTCCTTGCGGGCCGCCTCGAGGGCCTCCCTGGCCTCCCCCCTGGCGGCCTCGAGGAGCCTTTTGGCCTCCTCCCCCGTGCGGTCCTCCCCCTTGCGCCGAAGGAACAGGGCCCCCAAGAGGACCAAGACCAGGAGGAGAAGCCCCAGGTCCAAAAGGGTCAGGGTCATCTACTCCTCCCCTTCCTCGCTTCCCGCGAGCACCACTTCGTGGGCCCTCTCCAGCACCTTGGCCCGGATCTCCTCCAGAAGCTCGGGCCGCTCCCGCAGGTAGTCCGCCGCCTTCTCCTTCCCCTGACCCAGGCGGATCTCCCCGTAGGAGAACCAGCTTCCCGCCTTCTCGATCACGTTGGCCGCCACGGCCACGTTCACCAGGTCCATGACCGGGTCCAGGCCCCTGCCGAAGTAGATCTCCAGCTCCGCCTCACGGAAGGGTGGGGCCAGCTTGTTCTTCACCACCTTCACCTTGACCTTGATCCCCACCGCCTCGTTCCCCACCTTGATGGGCTGGCCGCTTTTGCGCACATCCAGGCGCACGCTGGAGTAGAACTTAAGGGCCCGGCCGCCGGGGGTGGTCTCGGGGTTGCCGTACATCACCCCCACCTTCTCCCGCACCTGGTTGATGAAGATGGCGGCGGTGTTGCTCTTGGAAAGGACCGCGGTGAGCTTGCGCAGGGCCTGGCTCATGAGCCTGGCCTGCAAGCCCACGTGCTGGTCCCCCATCTCCCCCTCGATCTCCGCCTTGGGCACCAAAGCGGCCACCGAGTCCACCACGATGACATCCACCGCCCCCGAGCGGGCGAGAAGCTCCACGATCTCCAGGGCCTGCTCCCCGGTGTCGGGCTGGGACACCAGGAGGTCCTCCACCTTGACCCCCAGCTTCTGGGCGTAGAGGGGGTCCAGGGCATGCTCCGCATCCACGAAGGCCGCCACACCCCCCTGCTTCTGGGCCTGGGCGATGATGGTGAGGGCCAAGGTGGTCTTCCCCCCGGACTCGGGGCCGTAGATCTCGATCACCCTTCCCCGGGGAATGCCCCCGATCCCCAAGGCCAGGTCCAGGCCCAAGGAACCCGTGGGGATCACATCCACCTGGAGCTTGGGCATCTCCCCCAGGCGCATGACCGCACCCTTGCCGAACTCCTTCTCAATGGTCTTGAGAGCGTTTTCCAGCGCTTTCCTCTTGTTCTCGTCCATGGTCACCTCGCAAAGGGAACTTTTCCAAAATGGTATAGACGGGCCCCTTGGGCTTAAGCTCCGAGCGCACCAGGGCGAACTCCGTCACCGGCCACTCCACGCCGAAGACCACCGGGGGCACCCGGGGGGCAGGAGCCTTGCGCCGGGCCAGGGTGATGTGGGGCTTGAAGGGCTTATCCCCGCCTGCCAGAAGCGCCTCCTCCCCCAGGAGTTCCCGCACCCCTTCCCGAAGCCCTTCCGCCAAAGGGGCAAACCCCTCCCCTTCCGCCTTGGCGAACCAGACCCTGGGGGTGCCCTCGTTGGGGAAGTAACCCGTGCCCCGGATGCGGGCGGTGAAGGGAGGATGGAGCCGGCCCAGCCGGTGGCCCAGGGCCAAAAGGTCCTCCAGGTCCTCCTCCGGCCTTTCCCCCAGGAAGAGAAGGGTAAGGTGGAGCTGGTGGGGAACCACCTCCTTCCACCCCTTGTAGCGGGCCACCCGCTCCTGAGCCTCCACCAAGGCCCGCTTCACCTCTTCAGGAAGGAAGATCGCGTAGAAGAGCCTCATGTTAGGAGCAAGGCCAAGGCGGCATAAACGCTTCGGAGCCGCACCACCTCTCGGTCCCCGGGGAAGCGGTAGCGGCGCACCTCCGTCCCCTTAGGCCCCGCCAGGGCCACGAAGACCGTGCCCACGGGCTCGCCCTCCAAGGGGTCCGGTCCCGCCACCCCCGTGGTGGAAAGGGCGTAGGTGGAACCGAAAAGCACCCGGGCGGCCTCCGCCATGGCCTTGGCCGTTTCGGCGGAGACCGTCTTGGCGAGGAGTTCCTCCGGCACACCGAAGCGGGCCTTGGCCCCTACGGAATAGGATACCACGCCCCCCAAATAGAAGCGGCTCGCCCCCGGCACCCGGGTGATCTCCGCCCCGAGAAGCCCCCCGGTGAGGCTTTCCATGGTGGCAAGGGTGGCCCCTTCCAGCTCCAGGCGGCGCTTCACCGCCTCGGCCAGGGTGAGGTCCCCCTCGCCCCAGATCTCCTTAAAAAGCCGCTTCCTGATCCTTTCCGTAAGGTCGGCCACCCGATCCTCCCGGCCCCGGATCACCACCTCCACCCCCTGGAGCTTGGGGTAGGTGCCCACCTCCACCTCCGCCTCCCGCTGGAAGAGCTCCCCGAGCCTTTCCACGATCTCCGACTCCCCGATGCCCCAGGTCTTCAGCACCCGCTTGGCGTAGGGGCGGCGGGGGAGGTTCAGCTTGGGCAACACCTCCTCCCACATGGGCCGCCACTCAGGGGGAGGCCCGGGCAGGAGGATCAGGTCTTTCCCCTCCTTCCGCACCCACCAGCCGGGAGCGGTGCCCCTGGGGTTTTTAAGCCAGGTGGCCGAAGGGATCCTCAAGGCCTGCTTGCGGTTGGCCTCGGGCATGCTCCGCCCCCGGGCCCGGAAGATGGCCTCAATCTCCGAAAGCATCTCCTCGTCCAACACCAAGGGCTCCCCCAAGGCCTCGGCCACCGCCTCCCGGGTCACGTCGTCGGGGGTGGGGCCCAGGCCCCCGGAAAGCACCAAAAGCCTCGCCCGCTCCCAGGCCTGGCCCACCTCCCGGGCCAAGGGGAGGGGCTCGTCCACCACCCTGAGGGTCCTTTCCACCTTGAGGGCGTAGGCCTCGAGGCTCCTGGCGATCTCCGCCGTGTTGGTGTCCAGGGTCTCCCCGTAGATGAGCTCCGTGCCTACCCCGATGATCTCCGCCCGCTCCATGCCGCCTCCTCAAAGGGCAGGGGCTCCACCCGAAAGCCGCCCCCCACCCCCCTCCACCACCGCTCCTAGGGGCACCTCCTTGCGCATCACGGCAAGGCCGAAAACCCCGAAGGGCGTTTCCATCACCCGCTTGGCCTCCCCTACCTTGCGCCCCTCCAGCAGGAGGTCAAAGGGGGCTTCCTGGGCAGGGGAAAGCCCCCTTAGGCCCACCAGGTGATGGTGCACCTCCTTCCCCTCGAGGCGGGCCATGATCTCCTGGCCCACATAACACCCCTTGCCGTAGTCCACCAGGTGGAGAAGCCCCACGCTCTGGGGAAGCTCCCCACGAATATCGGAAAGGAGCGGGAGGCCCTTAAGCAAGGTGTAAAGGGGATAAACCCCAGCGGGATGGGCCCCCTCCCCGCTTTCCGCCACTTCCTCCCGCCCATCGGCATGGAGGCGCCGGTAAAGGGGAAGTTCCAGAAGCTCCACCTGGTCAAAGACGATGTAGCGCTTCAGCCGGGCCCTTACGCCCTCCAAGGTGCCCCAGGGAGCCAGAAGAAAGCCTTCCTCGTGCACGAACACCGTGGCCACTTCCTCTATCTGCCCCCGGTGGTTGAGGAACAGGGCCCCCACGGGCCCGGAAAGCCTTCTGAGGTCCCGGGTAGCCTGGCCTTGAAGGAAGGAAAGGGCGTCGGGCCCCCGCACCAGCAAAAGGCCAGGAAAGGCAAAGTACCCCTCGCCCGCCAAAGCCTTTTCCAGGGCCTCCTCCATCCCCTCCATTATTGACTAAAGGGTCAGTTAGGGGAAGAATAACGGACGTGCGCTTTTTCTGGGGCTCCTTCCTGGCGCTTTTCCTCGTGGGGGTGATCGTGGCCCTGCCCGGGGCGGCCCTGCCCGTTTGGCGGGGGCGCTACGGGGTGGGAGAGGAGGTTTCCTGGTTCTTCACCGCCCTTCTCCTGGGCCTCCTCCTGGGGGTGCGCCTGGCCCAGGGGGATAAACGTCACCCCCTTTTTCCCGCCGCCATGGGGCTTGCGGGCTTGGCCCTATGGGGGGTGGCCCTGGCTCCTTCCTTCCCCTTGGTGGTGGCCCTGGCCTTCCTCCTCGGGCTCGGGGAAGGGTTGATGAACGTGCACGGCAACAGCCTGGTGGGAGAGCTTTACCCCAGGAAACGGGTGGAACTCCTGAACCGGGTGAACGTGGCCTTCGGCCTAGGGGCGGTCTTCACCCCCTTCGCCCTCACCCTGTTACCCTACGGCGCCGTGTTGTTTCTGGCGGGTCTCCTGGCCTGGATAGGGGCCCTTCTCCTCTGGGAAGCCCCTCAGGTAACCCAGGTGCCCAAGGAGCAAGGGCGGGGGCTTTGGCCCTTCCTCCTGGCCGTGGCCATCTACACCGGTCTGGAGGGAGCCCTGGTCACCTGGAACCGGGTCTGGCTGGAACACCTGGGCCACCCCACCCCTATGGGAGGGGTGCTGCTCTCCCTGTACTGGCTCTTTCTGGCCCTGGGCCGCCTTTTCCTGGCCAAACCGGTGGCGCAAAAGCCCCTGGCTGCCCTGAGGAGCCTCCTCCTCGGAGTCCTCGCCCTCCTTTTTCTCAACCTCCTGCCCCCCACCGCCCTCCTTTTTCCCTTGGCTGGCTTTCTCCTGGGTCCCCTCTTTTCCACCCTTTTTGCCCTGGTGCAGGCCCGCTTCGGCCACCGAGCCCTGGGGGGTTTGCTTTATGCGGGCGCCACGGGAAGCACCTTGATCCCGGCCCTCTTTGCCCTTTTGCCCACACCCGGCATCCCCTATGGGCTTCTCGGCCTGGCCCTGGGCCTTTTCCTGATGGTTTCCAGCTTGGAGCGGAGGGCCGTCCATGCTTAAGGCCCTTCTCTTCGATCTGGACGGCACCTTGGCCGACACCGACCCCCTGCACCTTCTGGCCTGGCGGGAGGTCTTGGCGCCCTATGGCCTCGAGGTGAACGAGGACTTCTACCGAAAGCGCATCTCCGGCCGCCTTAACCCCGAGATCGTCAAGGACCTTTTAGGGTTGGAGGGAGAGGAAGCCCGAAGGCTCATCGAGGCCAAGGAAGCCCGCTTCCGAGAGCTGGCCCTGAACCTCAAGCCCATGCCCGGCCTTGAGGAGCTTCTGGAAAAGGCCCGGGCCAGGGGCCTCACCTGGGGGGTGGTCACCAACGCTCCCCGGGAGAACGCCCGCCATGTGTTGAAGGCCCTGGGTTTGAACCCGCCCCTTCTGGTCCTGGCGGAGGAGGTGGGCCGGGGCAAGCCCGACCCCTTGCCCTACCGGGTGGCCCTAAGGCACCTGGGCCTCACCCCCCGGGAGGCCCTGGCCTTTGAGGACTCGCCCTCCGGGGTGAGGAGCGCCGTGGGGGCGGGGATACCCACCTACGCCCTGCTCACGGGGCACAAGGAGGAAGCCCTCCTCGAGGCGGGAGCCTGGGGGGTCCTCCAGGACTTCAGGAAGGCCATGGAGCTACTCTAGGGTATACCGCCGAAAGGCCCCCTCGTCAAACCGCGCCTCCACCAGGTCCTCCCAGTAAAGCCACCCCTGGCGGAAGGTGGGGAAGTCCAGGAACCCCCCTTCCGCCTTGAGGTGGAAGGCCAGCTCGTTGGGTTCGGTAACCCCCTGTTGGAAAGCCAGAAGCGCCGACTGGTAGGCGCCAAAGGAGCTCTGCGCCTGGCTTCCCACCATGGCCCTTTTGCCCTCTTCCCGGGCTAAGGCCAGCATCTCCAGCGTCCAGGTGACCCCGGTGCGGGCGGGCTTCAGGTTCAGGATGTCAAAGGTGTCCAGAAGAAGCTCCCGGCGAAGGTCCTTGGGGGTCATGGCCGAGTCGTCGGCGATTAGGGGGAGGATTTTCTTCTCCCTTAGCTTCCTCCTGGCCTCCACCTCCTCAACGGGCAGGGGCTCTTCCACGTAGAGGAGGCCCATTTCCTTCCAGGCTAGGAGGTAGCGCTCGGCCTCCTTGGGGGAAAGGGTTTCGTTGGCGTCGGCGTAAAGCTCGGCGTCGGGGAGGGCTTCCCTAAGGCGGCCGATCTTCCGGCCATCCTCCTCCAGGTCCCGGCCCACCTTCACCTTGAAGACCCGCACCCCCGCCTCGTAGGCCATGCGGGCATCTAAAAGCATCTCCTCCTCCGAGGCCATGCCCAGAATGTAGGAAACCCGCACCCGGTGCTTGGCGGGCTTCAATACCTGATAAAGCTCCTCCCCCTCGCTTCTCGCCCAAGCCTCCCAAAGGGCGAGGTCCAGGGCTCCTTTAAGGCCCAGGTTGCAGGGAAAAGACTCCAGCACCGCCCGAATGGCTTCCTGGTCGTCCGCCTCGAGGCCCAAAAGCCGGGGCTTCAGATACTCCAGCCCCGCCCGCACGCTTCCCAGGGTTTCCCCGTAGATGGTGGGGCGGATGGCCACCTCCGCCTGGCCCAGGGAGCCATCGCTGAGCTCCACCTGCAAAAGGGCATGCTCCAGGGCCGCCATCTCCGAGGCCTTACCCCAGCGCAAAGGAGCCCTTAAGGGGATGCGGAAAGGAACCAGCCTGAGGTCGCGGATGGTCGCCATGAGGCCATTTTAGAGGCCAAGCCGCCTGAGGAAGCCCCTAACCGCCTCCACCTCCTCCTCGAGGGAAAGCCTCTCCGTGTCCAGGATGAGGGCCCGGGGGTGGTCCTCAAGGAGGCGCAAGGGGCCCAGGGGATTGTAGTTTCTCTTCTCCTCGGCCACGATTTTGAGCTTGGCCAAGACCTCTTCCCAGGGAGCCAGGGCCAGGGCCTCCTCCAGCTCCCCTGGGGAAAGAACCCCTTCCGCCAACGCCCTTAGCTCCGCCCTCTCCTCCGGGCGAAGCTCCACCCGGTCAAAGGCATCCTGGCGGGAAAGTAGCCTTTTAAGCCGGGTGGCCTCCCGGGCGTGAAGGACCACGAAAAGCGCTTTGGGCAGATGCTCCAACGCATAGGCCACCTCCGCCTCCCCCCTAAGCCCGTCGAAGAGAAGGGGGAAGCGGGGCTCCACAAACCCCCGGGCCAGGACCTCCGCCACCCCTCCCGGGAACTCCTCCCGGAAGCGCCGAGTCAGGCGAAAGCGCTCCTCCCGGGGAATGGGGAGGTTGACCCCGTAGCGGGGAAGGACGTAAAGGTCCACCAGCTCCCTGCGGTCAGGAAGCCGGGAAAAGCCCAAGGCCTCCACCAAAGTGCTCTTCCCCACCCCGGTGAGGCCCACCAGGATGAGGAGGGGGTGGTCCTTTACGGGAACTAGGTTGGGACGGGGCTCGAGGGAGAAGGTTGCAGGGAAGGTAAAGGCCATGGGGGAATTGTAAGCTAAGCCAGGTTTGCTGTACAATCTAAGCGCAGAGCTCCCTCGCGTACACCGAGTTAACGCCGAGCCTCAACGAAGGAGGTGAGGTTATGAGGAAACTCCTCGGCCTTGTAGGCTTGGGAATTCTCGGCCTAGTGCTGGTGGCGTGCCCGCAACAACCAGCCCCGCAAGCCAATGCCACCCCCCAGGAAACAAGCCAAAACCTCCAAGCCTTAAGTACCGAAATACAACAAGTGATCCAAGAGCTTGAAGACGCCCTGCAAGGGCTCCGTCCCCAGCAGCTTTCCATCCAGAATCTGAACCTTAACACCCTACAAGCCCTCCCAGACCTACGCCTGGAAAGCCTTTTTTCTATACGGCCTCAAGATGTTGTGCCCCTGGCCACCCAGTTCTTGCCTCGGGGAAAGATTGAGTGCATAGGTGGAGACTGCAATCAGGTAGGCCTCTCTGACGACCTTGAAATTCGCTTCAAGCAACAAACCACCGACCCCTGGAACAAGGCTTTAGCGGACTGGGATGCACTCAACGGGGGAACGCCTTCTCCGACCGTGGAAACCCATCAGCCCCACGATACGCAGAACATTCTGGAAGCCCCTACCAAGGCCTTCTTTGCCGTGGATTTTGGCGAGAATGGATCCAACGAAGGAGAAGCCACTTTCACCGCCAGCTGGCGACCTAGCACCTGCCTTAATGGAAAGTACCTCCTAGAACCGGTAAGCCTTAGCCTCCAGGGCTTTCTGAACCACCCCACCAGCAGCCAGCGCCTGGTGGACTTGGCTACTCTTAGTCTCACCACCAGCTCCACCCGTTTGGGGCTGGAGTGGAACCTCAGCCTCCTGGTCCAAGGAAATGACAGTGCCCTCCACACCCAGGGCCAGGTGGTGGTGAACGGCTCCACCACGCCGGGTATCTGCGGTAGTCTGCTGGAAAACTTCAACCCCTCCTCCGGGGAAGTTTCCCTAGACCTCAGCACCCCCACCAAATCCCTCCACCTTGAATTCCGGGTCACGCAGGTGGAGGAAAACCCCATGCGCATCCACATCCAAAACGGGCTCCTGCGGGTAGACAGCAAGGTGGTCACCTTTGAGGGCATCCTGGACGACCAAAACAACAACTGCGTCCCCGGGGAAAATCTAACCTTGCACTTTGCTGGCGGTCAAGCCATGAGCCTGGAAGACTTCCTGACCCAGTACATGGGTGCCCAGCCCTGCAATCAGCCATAAGCCTTTACTGCCCCGATGCCCTCGGCTTGAAGCCGGGGGCTTTTGCTAGGATAGGGGGGATATGAAGCGTCTAGTCGCCCCTTTCCTCCTGGCCCTCAGCCTGGCCCTGGCCCAGATGCCCGCTTATCCGGAGAACACCCTGGGGATCGGGTACGCCCCCGATAAGGGCGTCTACCTACAGGGAAGCACCCTCCTGCCCTTTAGCCCCTTGGGGATCGACACGGGGCTGGACCTGCAGGCCCTCCTTTCGCAAAACCCGGAGGTCTTTGCCCTCTTCAAGGCCAACCTCTTCCCGGGCCTGGTCCTGGCGGACCTCTACACCTCCGTGGGCCTGGGCCTGGACCTGCGGTATCCCTTTGGAGCGCACCTGGGACCGGTGGTGAGCCTCGAGGTGCCAGGAGGAGCCCTTTCCGCCTACGGGGGACTCGGCTACCAAAGCGGGTTCCACCTGGCCTGGGGAGCCGGGTTCAGGCTCTACCTGGAACCCCTGGCCCTGGAGGTTTCCGCCTCCGACCGGTATCCCTTCCTGCTGAGCTTTCTTTACCTCTGGTAACCCGTGCGGCGCCTTCCCCTTTTCCTCTTCTCCCTTCCCGCCCTCCTCACCCTGGGGGTGTTCATCCTCTACCCCTTTTTGGATGTGATTCGCTTTTCCACCTGGGACTGGTCGGGGCTTTCCGAGCCCAAGCCGGTGGGGCTCAAAAACTACCGGGATCTTTTCCAAGACCCCGCCTTCTGGGGAAGCCTCTGGGTGACCCTGAAGTTCATGCTCCTGGCCCTGCCCCTTTTCGTGGGGCTTTCCATCGCCCTGGCGGTGGCTTTGGAAGGGGCACCCTACGAGCGCTTTGCCAAAAGCCTTCTCTTCCTGCCCGGGCTCGTCACCCTGGGTGGGGCCACCCTGAGCTGGTACACCCTCTTCACCCCCGAGTACGGGGCCTTAGCCCAGTTCCTGACCATCCCCCCTTGGGACCGGGAGGGGTTTTGGGCCTTGGTCATGGTGGTCCTCTTCACCCTGTGGCGGCACCTGGGGTATGGGGTCCTGGTGGCCTCGGCCCGGCTTAAGGCCATCCCCAAATCCCTTCTGGAGGCCGCCTATGTGGACGGGGCAGGGCCCTTGGAAGCCCTCCGCTACATAGTTCTTCCCCTCATGCGCCCGGCGGTGGCCTTTTTGGTGGTGGTGGGCACCATCCTCTCCTTGCAGTCCTACTCGGCGGTCTTCCTCCTCACCCGGGGCGGGCCCTACGGGGCCACCCGGGTCCTAGGCTACTACCTCTATGAGTCGGGGTTTGAGAACTTCCGGCTGGGGTATGCCGCCGCGGTCACCGTGGTCATCCTCCTCCTCACCCTCCTCTTCGCCTACGCCCAGCTTAGGCTTCTGCGTCACGGGGAGGAATAGCGGTGTAGGCGGAGGTCCTCGAGGTGGGCCTCGAAGCTGGTGTTGAGGAAAAGCTCCCCCTTGGCGTGGAAGAAGTAGAGGTAAGGGCGCCCCTTGGGGTCGGTGCGCACGGGATTGAGCACGGCAAGGAGGGCCTCCCGCCCCGGGTTGCCGATGGGCCCCGGGGGAAGCCCGGCGTAGCGGTAGGTGTTGTAGGGGGAATCATGGGCGAAGTCCCCCGCCTTCCGGGAAAGCTCGGGAAGCCTTTTGCCCAGGGCGTAGGCCACGGTGGGATCCGCCTGGAGGGGCATGCCCCTTTCCAGCCGGTTCAGGAAAACCCCGGCGATGTAGGGCATCTCCTTCTGGCTCCCCGCCTCCGCCTGGACGATGGAGGCCAGGGTCACCCAGGCGTGAACGGAAAGCCTCCGCTCCTCCAAAAGGCGCCTCACCGGGGGCGTGAGCTCGGCCTCGAAGCGGCGTAGGAGGGCCCGCACCACCTCCTCGGGGGCAACCAGGAGGTCAAAGGTGTAGGTGGCGGGGAAGAGGTAACCCTCCAGGGACCTGCCCTCCACGTACGGGGGGCGCAGGGCCCCGGGCTCCTGGACAATCCTTAAAAAACCATCTCCATCCAGGCCCGCCTGGGAAAGCCTTTTGGCGTAGTCCACCGCCCTTTCCCCCTCGGGGAAGGTGAGGGTGACCGTGAGGGGCTTCTCTCCTCCCGTGAGGGCCCTGGCCAGGCGGAAGGCCCCATCCCCCTTTAGGCGGTAGACCCCAGGGACCAGCCTCCTGGCCTGGCCGGAGAAGCGCAGGTAGGCGGAAAAGAGGTACCCGGAGCGCAAAAGCCCGGCCTCCTCCAGGATCCTGGCCACCTCCTGCCCCGTGGCCCCCCGGGGAATGCGCACCGTGGCCTCTTTTCCCGTGGGGCCCAAAAGCCAGAGGGCGTAGAAGAGGAGAAGGGCGAAGGTGACGAAAAGGGCCACCACCCCCCGCCACAGCCAGCGCCTAGAGCCTTCCCGCAAGGTAGCCCTCCAAGAGGATCACCGCGCTCATCTCGTCCAACCGGCCCTTCTCCCGGCGGATCCGTTTGGGGGCGTGTTTCAGGCGCCGGGCTGCCGCCTGGGTGGTGTAGCGCTCGTCCACAAGCTCCACCTCCACCCCCTTGGCCCTAAGCGCCTCCACCAGGGGAAGGACCCTCTGGGCCTGGGCGCTTTCCTTGAGGTCGGTGCGCAAGGGAAGGCCCACCAGAAGCTTTCCCAACCCCTCCCGGCGCACGAAGTCCAGGAGGGCGGCCACGTCCTCTTCCAGGCTCCTCCGCACCAGGTAACCCCGGCCGAAGGCGAAGGGGCTTCCTTCCTCCCCCACCGCCAGGCCGATCCTGGCCTCTCCCACGTCAAGCGCGCCCAGACGCATACTGCACGCTGCGATCCGCCAAGACCACCCCCAGGTAGAGCAGGGCAACCCCCATGGCCCTTCCCGTCTCCTCGAGGCCCACCACCCCAAAGCGGTTTAAAGTGCTGGTGGAGGCCAACACCAAAGCCGCCAGGAAGATGAGGGCCGTGCCCCGGGCCCTAAGGGGGTTCTTTCTCCAGAAGAGGAGGGTGGTGTAAAGGGCCACCCCGGCCAGCAGCACCGTGCCCATGAGGTTAAAGGGAATGGTCCAAAGCCTGGGCGAGGTGAGGCTCGGCTCGGGAAAGGCTTTGCCCGACGGGGCATAAGGCGCAGGGAGCTGGGAAAAGTCCAAAGGGGCTGAGACCACCAGATAAAACCCATAGAGGATAAAGGGCAGGAGCACCCAAAGAAGCCCCCGGGCCGCCTTGGGGTTCAAAAGGGCCAGGCTTCCCAGGCCCAAAAAGGTGACCCCGTGCATGGCCCCGGTGAGGTACCAAAGCCGATAGAGGAAGGGGTTCCAGGCACCCAGGAGCTTGGACAGAAACTCGGCGGAAACCGCCAGGGCGAAGAGAAGAAGGCCCAGGGAGTAGAGGGCGTTGTGAAGGGAGGGACGCCCCCGGTACCGCCCAAAGGTGGGGCCGAAAAGGGCCCAGGAAAGGGCCACCGCCACCAGGCTCAGCAACATGGCCATGGGCTCATTTTACCGGGGAGGGTGTCCCCTGCCAGGCACCCCGGCAAGGCCAGGGGCCTCCCTCAAGGAAGCAGGTCGGGAAGGGCCGCCCGGGCCTTTTCCGGGGAAAGCCCTGCCCCCTGGGCTAGGGCTCCCTTCCCACCCCCCCGGCCTCCCGCCCGCTCCGCAAGGGCCCGGAAAAGGGCCCCTGCCTCAAGGCCCCTTTCCTGGGCCTTTGGGGAAAGCTTCAGCACCGCCTGCCCCCCGCTCAGGACCAGGGCCACATCCGCTCCCCTCTGCACCAGATCGTCCGCCGCCTGGCGCAAGGCGGCCATATCCACCCCGGAAAGCTCCAGCACCCCGTAGCGCAGGCCCCCCTTCTCCGAAAAGGCGACCTCCTTCTTAAGCTCCGCCTGCACCAGGCGCGCCTTAAGGCTTTCCACCTCCTTTTCCTTGGCCTTGAGCTCCTGCAAGAGCCTCTCCAGCCGCTCCTCCAGGTTAGCCTCCCCCACGGAAAACCTCTCGGCCAAAGCCCTCATGCGGTTCAAAGCCCCGCGGGCGAAGCGCACCGCCCATTCCCCGGCCACCGCCTCGAGGCGCCTCACCCCGGCGGAAACCGCCTCCTCCTTCTGGATGAGGAAGGCCCCGATCTCCCCCGTGCGCCGCACGTGGGTGCCCCCGCAAAGCTCCTTGGACTCCACCCCAGGCAGGGGGCTTCCCTCCACCCGCACCACCCGCACCACCTCCCCGTACTTCTCCCCGAAGAGGGCCATGGCCCCTTCCCGCTTGGCCTCCTCCAGGGGCAGGTAGCGCCAGGTGACGGGGAAATCCGCCAGGATCCAGCGGTTCACCAAAAGCTCAATCCGCTCCAGCTCCTCCTGGGTCAGGGGCTCGGGGTGGGTGAAGTCAAAGCGCAGGCGGTCCGGGGCCACCAGACTCCCCGCCTGGCGCACATGGGGGCCCAGCACCGCCCTCAAAGCGGCGTGGAGGAGGTGGGTGGCGGTGTGGTGGCGCTCCGTGTCCCGGCGGGCGGGGTCCACCACCGCCCGCACCCTTTCTCCCACCCGGAGGGTGCCCTCCTCCACCTTGGCCCGGTGCAGGAAGATCCCCCTTTCCGTCTTGAGGGTGGTTTCCACCCTGGCCCGGCCCGAGGGCCATTCCAGGTGGCCGAAGTCCCCAATCTGTCCCCCCCCTTCCGCGTAGAAGGGAGTCCGGTCCAAGACCACCTGGACCTCGGTCCCGGGGCCCGCCTCCTCCAGGCTTTGGTCCCCCGCCAGAAGGGCCAAGACCGTGCCCTCCGCCTCCAGGGTCCCGTAGCCCAAGAACTCCGTGGCCCCCCGTTCCGCGTAGAGTTCCTCCAGCACCTGGGCGCTCTTCTTGAAGATCTCCCGCTCAAAGGCCATGGCCGCCCGGGAACGCTCCTGCTGCTCCTCCATGGCCCTTTTGAAGCCCTCGGTGTCCACCCCAAAACCCCTTTCCGCGGCGATCTCCACCGTGAGGTCCAGGGGGAAACCGTAGGTGTCGTAGAGGCGGAAGGCCTCCGCCCCCGGAAGCACCTCCCCGGGCCTAAGGCCCGAAAGCAGGGTGTCCAGCCGCCTCAAGCCCCCTTCCAGGGTTTCCAGGAAGCGCTCCTCCTCGAGGCGGATCTGCTTCTCCACCGCGGGAAGGTTCTCCCGCATCTCCGGGTAGAAGTCCCCAAGAAGCTCCGCCACCACCGGGGCCAGGCGGTGAAGGAAGGGTTCCTCCAGGCCTAAAAGGTAACCGTGGCGGAGGGCCCGGCGAAGCAACCTGCGGATCACGTAGCCCCGGCCGGTGTTGGAGAAGGTCACCCCGTCGGCCAAGGCCGCTACCACCGCCCGGATGTGGTCGGCGATGACCCGGTGGCTCACCGAAGCCTTCCCCTCGTAGGGCTTACCGCTAAAGAGGGCCACCCTTTCGATGATGGGGTAGAAGGTGTCCGTACGGTAGAAGTCCTCCACATCCTGCAAAATGGCCGCCACCCGGTACAGGCCCATGCCGGTGTCGATGTTCTTCTGGGGCAGGGGCTTGAGGATCCCGGGGCCGGGGATGGGGCCTTGGCGGTCGTACTGGGTGAAGACCAGGTTCCAGATCTCCACGAACCGGTCCCCGCTTCCCGTGTTGGGGCCGGTTTCGTCCGGGGTGCCGAAGGCCGGGCCCCGGTCGTAGAAGATCTCCGAGCAAGGGCCCGAGGGCCCATTGGGCCCGTGGGTGATGGCCCCGCCCGGCCAGTAGTTCTCGTCCTCGCCGAAGCGGCCGATCTTTTCCTCAGGCACCCCCACCAGGTCCCGCCAGATGGCGTAGGCCTCGTCGTCGTCCTCGTAGACCGTGACCCAGAGCCGATCCGGGTCCAGGCCCAGCCACTTGGGGTCGGTGAGGAACTCCCAGGCCCAGAGGATGGCCTCCTTCTTGAAGTAGTCGCCGAAGGAGAAGTTGCCCAGCATCTCGAAGAAGGTGTTGTGCCGGGCGGTTCTCCCCACGTTTTCTATGTCCCCCACCCTGAGGCACTTCTGGCAGGTGGTGATCCTTCGCCACTCCTTGCCCCCGAAGATGGGCTTGGCCCCCAGGAAGTAGGGCTTTAGGGGAGCCATGCCCGCCGAGGTGAAGAGGAGCGAAGGGTCGTTCTCGGGGATGAGGCTGAAGGAGGGGAGGCGCAGGTGCCCTTTGCCCTCAAAAAAAGACAGGTACTTCTCCCGGATCTCCGCCGTGCGCATGCCTTTGATTATAGGGGCTCAACGCGCTGGCCTTCACCCTTTTGACGTCAAAACCTCATGCCGTCAAAATGGTGGCATGGCCAGGCGCAAGACCACCCTGTACCTGGAGGAAGAGGTGCTCCGGGCCGCCAAGGTGCGGGCGGCAAGCCTGGGTCTAAGGGAGTCGGAGCTGGTGGAGCGGGCCTTGCGCCACTACCTGGGCCTGGAACGCCTCGAGGCCCTTCTGGCTAAAGGCCCCCTCTCCGAGGAAGAGGCCCTGAGGCTGGCCTACCAGGAGCTCCACGCCTCCCGGGGATGATCCGCGCGGTCCTTGACCCAGGGGTGCTGGTGGCGGCTCTCCTTTCCTCCCAGGGGGCCCCGGCGCAACTTTTGCGCCTCTTGGTGAAAGGGCACTTCCAGCTCGTCCTCTCCCCCAAGCTTCTTGAGGAAGCCGAACAGGTCCTAAAAAGACCCAAGTTCCGGGACTACGTGAGCCTCGAGGAGGTCCAGGACTACCTGGCCTTCCTGGTCCGCTGGGGGGAGGTGGTCCCCGACCCCCCGGAAACCCCCGGCCTCTCGCCGGATCCCGGGGACGATTACCTGGTGGCCTTGGCCCGGGCCTCGAGGGCCAGGGTCTTGGTATCGGGGGACCGACACCTGCTCGGGCTTGCCCACCCGGAACCCCCGGTGCTGTCGCCTAGGGCCTTCTTGGAGCTGCTGGAATCCTTGGATCCTTAAGGGTAAGCTTGGACCATGACGGTCCAGATGCGCCGCTACCGGATCAAGGAAGGGACCAGGGAGGCTTTTCAGAAGGTGTTCTTGGAGGTCATCGTTCCCTTGCGCCAGGCCACGGGTTTCCAGGTCCTGGGGGCCTACTGGATCGGGGAGCGGGAGTTTTTGTGGTTCGTGGGCCACGAGAACTTTCAGGAGGCGGAAAAGGCCTACTACCAGCACCCCGAGCGCAAGAAGGTGGACCCCAGCCAGTTCCTGGAGGAAATAGAAACCCGCTTCGTGGAAAGACTCATCTAGAAGGCCATCCCCGGTGTTTGGCCCTCTGTGGGCCCCGGCACGTTCGCTTTCCGCACCAGGAATAAGCTTGAGAAGATGGAAATCCTTTCCATGGTCCTCCGTAACCTCCTGGCCCGCCCCGTGCGCAGCCTCCTCACCCTCCTGGGGGTGCTCATCGCCACCACCAGCATGGTCCTCTTCCTCTCCTTCGGGGAAGGCTTAAGGCGCTCCCTGGCCCAGGAGCTCGCCCGGGTGGGCCCCGCCATCCAGCTGGTCCCCGAGGGCATGGAGGGCCTGGGGTTTTCCGGCTACCCCGAGATCACCCCCGAGGAGTACCGGCGGGCGGTGGCAGCGGGGAAGGAGCTGGGGGTGAGGAGCATCATCCCCACCCTCTTCCTGGCCCGGGGAGGGTTTGACCCCCAAACGAGCTTCTTTTTCCAGGGCCTCCCGCAAGGCGTGGCCCCCGACCTCCTCTACCCCGGGGTGAAGGTCCGGGAAGGCCGGCTTCTGCCCTCGGCCAAGGGAGCCATCGTGGGGGCCAAGGTGGCCAAGCGGAGCCAGCTTTCCTTAGGAAGCCCCCTCAGGCTTTCCCCCAGGGTAGAGCTACGGGTGGAGGGCATCCTGGAGGAAAGCGGGGGGCTTGCCGACAACCTCATCTTCGTTCCGCTAAAGCCCTTGCAGGAGGTCTTGGGCACGCAAAACTACACCGCGCTTCTCGTGGCCCTGAACCCCGGGCAGAAGGCGGAGGAGGTGGCCCGGGCCCTCGAGGCCAGCCTCCCCGGCCTCAAGGCCCAGACCACGGGGGACGTGATGCGCTTTGCGGAAAGGGCCTTGCGCATCAGCGACCTAGTGCGCTTCGGCATCAGCCTGGTGGCCCTGGTGGTGGGGGGGCTTCTGGTGGCCAACACGGTGATGATGTCCGTGTACGAGCGCACCCGGGAGTTCGGGGTCATGCGCGCCCTCGGGGCCAAGCGGGGCTTCATCTTCCGGCTGGTGGTGCTGGAGGCCCTCCTCCTCTCCTCCTTGGGGGGGCTACTGGGCCTCCTCCTGGGAAGCGCGGTTTCCCAGGCCATCAACCTCTACACCCTGGAGCAGGTGGGCCTGGCCCTTTCCGCCGTCACCCCCAGGCTTTCCCTTTTCGCCCTTCTGGTGGCCCTGGGGCTTGGGCTTTCCGCGGGGATCCTTCCCGCCTACCACGCCAGCCGGATTCCCGTGGTGGAGGCTTTGGGGAGGGTGTGAGACTGCCTTGGCTTCCCCAGGAATAAGCCCCCTTCTCGGGGGTAGTTCCGGAGCAGCCAAGAGATAGGAAAGGATATGACGAGCGTCCTTCGGGCGGAAAACCTGGGCAAGCGCTACCGGCAAGGGGAGAAGGAAGTGGTGGCCCTGGAAGGGTTTACCTTCGCCTTCCCCCAAGGAAGCACCGCGGTGGTGGGGCCCTCGGGTAGCGGCAAAACCACCCTGCTAAACCTCCTTGCGGGCTTTGACCTGCCCACGGAAGGAGGGGTGTACCTGGGGGAGCTGGCCCTGCACCGGCTGTCCGAGGACCAAAGGGCCGAGGTGCGCCTTCAGCACATGGGCTTCGTCTTCCAGCAGTGGAACCTCATCCCCACCCTCACCGCCTGGGAAAACGTGGCCTTTCCCCTCCTCCTTGCGGGGCTTCCCCCTAAAGCCCGCAAGGAAAGGGCCTTGGAGCTTCTGGAAAGGGTGGGGCTTCTGGAAAGGGCCCACCACCTGCCAAGCCGCCTTTCCGGCGGGGAACAGCAACGGGTGGCCTTGGCCCGGGCCCTGGCCCTGGACCCCCCCATCCTCTTCGCCGACGAGCCCACCGGCAACCTGGACGCCGCCTCCCGGGAGCAGGTGGCATCCCTGCTATTTGAAGCCGGGGAAAAGCGCACCCTGATCCTGGTCACCCACGACCTGGAGCTGGCCGCCCAGGCGGAACGGATCCTTTACCTCAAGGGAGGGCGGCTGGTGCGGCAGGAGGTGCCCGGGCCCCCGCGGTAGCCACCCCCTGCCCTTTCCCCGGGACATCCCGCCCACCCCGCCTGTGGCACAATACCCCCTATGGGCAAGCGGCTGGTGGTGATCGGGGGGGTGGCGGGTGGGGCCTCCGCCGCCGCCAAGGCCAAGCGGGAAAACCCCGAGCTGGAGGTGGTGGTCTACGAGAAATCGGGGTGGGTTTCCTACGGGGCCTGCGGCCTGCCTTACGTGCTTTCCGGGGAGATCCCCCGTCTGGAAAAGCTGGTGGCCAGGACCCCGGAGGAGTTCCGGAAGCAGGGGATCCACATCCACGTCCACCACGAGGTGGTGGACGTGGACCCCGAGCTTAGGACCCTCACCGTCTTTGACCACCAGGAGCGACGCACTTTCCAGGACCGGTACGACTACCTGGTCCTGGCCACCGGGGCCAGGCCGAGCCTTCCCCCCATCCCGGGCACGGAGCAGGAAGGGGTCTACACCTTAAGGAGCATGGAGGATGGGGAAAGCCTCCTCAAGGCCCTGAAGGGAGCCCAAAGGGCTGCCATCCTGGGGGCCGGGTACATCGGCCTCGAGGTGGCCGAGGCCTTCCGCAAACGGGGCCTCGAGGTGACCCTCCTGGAGCTCAAGGACCGTCCCCTACCCCACTGGGACCAGGAGGTGGGGAACCTCCTCAAGGAGGAGCTGGAACGGCACGGGGTGGAGGTCTGGACCCGGGTGGAGGTGAAGGCCCTAAGGGGCCAGGGCCGGGTGGAGGCGGTGGAGACCTCGGAAGGCGTGGTGCCCGCCGACCTGGTGCTGGTGGCCACGGGGATCAAGCCCAACACCCTTTTGGCCCAGGCCATGGGGGTAGCCTTAGGCCCCACAGGGGCCATCGCCACCGATGAGAGGATGCATACCAACCTGGAGGGAGTGTATGCCGCCGGGGATGTGGCGGAAAGCTTCCACCAGGTGCTGAAGCGCCCCTACTGGCTTCCCCTGGGGGACGTGGCCAACAAGCACGGCCGCACCGCCGGGGCGGTGATCGCCGGCAAGGAGGCCCGCTTCGCCGGGGTGGTGGGCACCGCCATCTTCAAGGCCTTCGGCCTGGCGGTGGCCACCACCGGGCTTTCCCAGGAAGCGGCCTTAAGGGAGGGTTTCCAGGCCAGGAAGGTCTTCATCCAAAGCCGGGACGGGGCCCACTACTACCCGGGAAGCCAGCCCCTTTGGGTGGAACTCATCTACGAGGAGGGCACGGGAAAACTCCTGGGCGGGGCGGTGGTGGCCCATGGGCACGGGGCCTTGCGCATCGATGCCCTGGCCGCCCTCCTGCACCAGGGGGGCACGGTGGAGGACCTCCTGAGCCTGGATCTGGCCTACGCCCCACCCTACAGCCCCGTCTGGGACCCCCTCCTCATCGCCGCCCAGCAGGTGAAATAAAATGGTGTAGTTAATAGGAGAACACACCACTACTGGGTGTCAAGTCCCCGACCTTACACCCTACACTGTAACTCCTCCCACCTCCAAACTGATCTTTGGAGGTGGCTCATGGATCCTCTGAGCGTGTTGACCCCAGAGATGCGGCAGGAGGCGGAGGAGCTTCGGCGGGATTGGGCGACCAACCCCCGGTGGAAGGGAGTGAAGCGGGACTACCGGCCCGAGGACGTGGTCCGGCTTCGCCCCAGCGTGAAGGTGGAGTACACCCTGGCCAAGCGAGGAGCGGAGAAGCTCTGGCAGCTGCTGCACGAGCGACCCTACGTGCACACCTTCGGGGCCTACACCGGGGCCATGGCGGTGGAGATGGTGCGGGCCGGCTTGGAGGCCATCTACCTCTCCGGCTGGCAGGTGGCCGCCGACGCCAACCTGGCCTGGCAGACCTACCCCGACCAGTCCCTCTACCCCTATAACTCCGTGCCCCAGATCGTGAAGCGCATCAACAACGCCCTGATGCGGGCGGATATGATCGAGCGCTCCGAGGGCAAGGTGACCCGGGACTGGTACGTGCCCATCGTGGCCGATGCCGAGGCGGGCTTCGGCGGGGCTTTGAACGTCTTTGAGCTCACCAAGGCCATGATCGAGGCGGGGGCTGCCGGCATCCACTACGAGGACCAGCTGGCCTCCGAGAAGAAGTGCGGCCATCTGGGGGGCAAGGTCCTGGTGCCCACCTCCCAGCACATCCGCACCCTGCAGGCCGCCCGCCTGGCAGCGGACATCATGGGGGTGCCCACGGTGATCATCGCCCGCACGGACGCCGAGGCCGCCACCCTCATCACCAGCGACATCGACGAGCGGGATCGGCCCTTCATCCTGCCCGGGGAACGCACCCCCGAGGGCTTCTACCGGGTGAGAAACGGCCTCGAGGCGGGAATCGCCCGGGCCCTGGCCTACGCCCCCTACGCCGATGTCATCTGGATGGAAACCTCCAAGCCCGACCTGGAGGAGGCCCGCAAGTTCGCCGAGGCGGTGAAGAAGGAGTTCCCGGATAAGCTCCTCGCCTACAACCTCTCCCCCTCCTTCAACTGGAAGAAGTTCCTGGACGACGAAACCATCGCCAAGTTCAACCGGGAGCTGGGGGAGATGGGGTACAAGTTCCAGTTCATCACCCTGGCGGGCTGGCACACCGTGAACTACTACACCTGGGAGCTGGCCAAGGGCTACAAGGCCCGGGGCATGCCCGCCTTCGTGGAGCTCCAGCAGAAGGAGTTCCTGGCCCAGGCCCAGGGCTTCACCGCCGTGAAGCACCAGCGGGAGGTGGGGGCGGGCTACTTCGACGAGGTGGTCCTGGCCCTCACCCAGGGGGAGGCCTCCACCCTGGCCCTCAAGGGCTCCACCGAGGAGGCCCAGTTCAACGAACCCGTGCACTAGGTTTAGGGGACGCCTGCTCTGCCGCCCTCCAGGTTCGGGGGGCGGCAGGTTACTTTTCCGTGGTAGGTCGAAGGCACACCAAAGCTGATATAGTGTAATCACCATGCCAGAGGCCAATACACCCTGGCTACGCTACCTGGAAGACCTCCGTCCCCACCTTAAGGGCCGGGACCATCGGGGCAAGCGGGGCTCCCTAAGGTGGCTCGAGGCCCTCATGGCCGAGCGGGGCGGGAAGGCGGGGACCGTGCGCAACATCCTCTACAAGGACCTGGGGAGCCCCGAGGAGAAGGAGAGGCTTTACGGGGTCATCGCCGACCTGTACCAGGAGGCGGGCCTCCCACCCCCCCCTCCCCCGGCGGAGCTTTTCCTGGAAAGCGCCCGCAAGACCCTTGGCCGGGACAAGCGCCGCATCTTTCGCCGCTTTCTGAAGGAGCTGGAAGCCGGGGGGAGGCCCCAGATGGTGGTGGTGGGGGGACCGGCCACGGGTAAGGGAGTCCTCTTGGCGGCCTTGAGCCGTGCCCTATCCGCTTTGCCGGGTAAGGAACCCTTCCTCCTCAACCTGGGAGGGGAGCTGGCCCAGGCCTTGGTCCCCTTGGCCGAGGGCCTAGGAATAGGGGAGGAGGTGCGGTCCCTTCTGGCCCAGCTCTCCCCGACCCAGCCCTACATCCTGCAGGGAGCCTTGGAACACGAGGTGCTGGCCCTTTTGGCCCGGGGCCTGAACCGGGAAGGCCGTCCCCTACTGCTTCGGGCCGAGGCGGAAGGAACCCTGGAAGGCCTTCCCCTGCGGGGTCCAGACGGCGCCCAACGGGGGCTTGCCGCCTGGCTGGAACCTTTCCTGAAGGCCCTGACCATCCCCTACGTGGCGGCCTTAAGCGAGCCACCCCCCACCCTGCCCCACCAGCCCCTTTCCCCCCCGAGCCGGGAGGAGGCCAGGCGCTTCGTGCGGGAACGGCTTCCCCATCTGCCCCCGGAAAGGCTGGAGGCCCTGGTGAACCAAGCGGGGCGCAACTTCGGGGAGCTTTCCCGCCTGGTCCTCCTGGAGGCCGCCAAGCACGATCCCAGGACCCCCCTTCAGGACGACCCGGCCCTGAAGCCCCTGCTCCTGGCCCTCTCCGCCTTCAGCCCCGAGGCCGATCCCACGTTTCCCGCGGAGCTTTTAGAAGAAGCCCTGGGCAAGCCTCTGGAACGCCTTTCCCAGGCGGAAAGGGCCCTTCTGGACTGGGTGGGGGAAGGCTTGGTGCGCCCCGCCCTAAGAAGCCTCCTTCCCCAGGAAGCCCCCAGGGAACTCCACCGCCTGGCCCTCGCCTACTTCCCCAAGGAAAACCTCTTCCGCAAGCTCCATCACGCCTACAAGGCGGGGGAAACCCGGATACTTCTGGACCTTCTCCAGGAGGATCCCGCCCGGCTGGCCCTCCTTCCAGGACTCTGGCAGGAAGCCCAGGCCTGGCCCCGGGAGGACCTCGAGGCCCTGGCCGCGGTGGTGGTGCGCTACCGGGCCGTCTTGGGCCAGTACGCCCATCCCGAGGCGGAGGAAGCCCTCAGGGTCCTCTCGGAGGCCCAAAACCCCTCCTTGCGCACCTGGGCCCGCATCAAGGCGGCGGAGGCCAAGGCGGACGCCGCCCTTTACAAGGAAGCGGAGGAGCTTCTGCCCCCCAAGGAGGACCTCAAACTCCTGGACGACACCGCCCAGGCGGAGGGGCTTTTGGTCATGGCGGCGGTGGAGCGCTGGAAGGGGGATTACGAGAAGGCAGCCCACTTTGTGGAGGAGGCGCAGGGGCTTCCCGTGGCCCCCTTCCTGCAGGACCGGGTGTACCTGTGGCGGGGCCTGGTGGCCAAGGACCTCGGCCGCTACCCGGAGGCCCTGGAGGCCCTCTCCCGGGTGGGCCACGACCCCCTCCTCCTGGGAAGGGCCCGCTACCAGATGGGGGACCTCCTCATGCGCTTAGGAAGCCTGGAGGCCAAGCCCCGCATGGAGGAGGGTCTGAAGGCCCTGGAGGAAGCAGGAGCCCCCAAGGACGAGGTGGCCCGGGTGCGGGCCCGCTACGCCACCCTCCTCCGGCGCCTGGGCCTGTACGAGGAGGCAGGAAGGGCCATTGAGAAGGCCCTGGCCGAAGCGGAGGACCCCTTCACCCGGGCCCGGGTGGAAAGCGAGGCCGGGATCCTCGAGGCGGCCCGCGGCCGCCCCTTTGCCGCCCTCAACCTTCTGGTCCCCGCCGAGGCCTACTTCCGCTCCACGGAGGAGAGGCCCAAGGAAGCCCGCTACCGCCATCTGCGCACCCTCTTCCGCCTGGGGGCCACCTACCTCCTTTTGGAGGCGGGGCAGCCCTACCGAGCCCCCTTCCTGGGAGGGCTTCACGCCCCCACGACCCAGCGCCTCCTCGAGGACCTCCTGGAGCAAATCCCCTGGGAGGCCACGGATCGCTACACCGCCTTGCGGCTGGACACCGCAAGCCTCCTGGCCCTCCTCCTTCCCCCCGCCGAGGGAAAGGCCCTCCTAAAGCCCCTTTTGGATGTGGAAAACCCCTACCTCAGGGCCCAGGCCCGCCTGAGCTACGCCGAAACCCTGGTCCGCGAGGGCAACCTGGGGGAGGCCCTGGCCCAGGTGGTGGCCCTCCCTCCCCTGGAGGACCCTGGCCTTTTAGCCCAGGCCCGGGCGGTGGAGGTGCTGGCCCTGCTGGGCCTGGGGGAGAAGGAGGCCGCCTGGCAAAAACTTTCGGAGGTGAGGAGAAGCCCTCTCCCCGAACCCTTCCGCTTCCAGCTGGGCCGGGCTTTGGGCCGCTTCTGCCCCGAGCTGCAAAGGCGCCTTCCCCCCACCCCCCTGGCCCTTCCCGAGGCCCTGGGCTTCCACCTGGCAAATCCCGACTAAATCACTATACTTTAGGGGGTGGAGGGGTTATACTCTTACTGCGAATGGGTCGCAGTAAGAACCCGACCCGGCATCAGGAGGCAGAACGATGAACCAGCTGGAAATCCGCGACCTCTGGGCTTCCATTGACGGCGAAACCATCCTAAAGGGCGTGAACCTGGTGGTCCCCAAGGGCCAGGTGCACGCCCTCATGGGCCCCAACGGGGCCGGGAAGAGCACCCTGGGCAAGATCCTGGCCGGGGACCCCGAGTACACGGTGGAACGGGGGGATATCCTCCTGGACGGGGAAAGCATCCTGGATCTATCCCCGGACGAGCGGGCGAGGAAGGGCCTCTTCCTGGCCTTCCAGTACCCCGTGGAGGTGCCGGGGGTCACCATCGCCAACTTCCTGCGCCTGGCCCTGCAGGCCAAGCTGGGCCGGGAGGTGGGGGTGGCGGAGTTCTGGGCCAAGGTGAAGCGGGCCCTGGAGCTTCTGGACTGGGACGAGGGTTACCTCTCCCGCCACCTCAACGAGGGCTTTTCCGGCGGGGAGAAGAAGCGGAACGAAATCCTCCAGCTTCTGGTCCTGGAACCCGCCTACGCCGTCTTGGACGAGACCGACTCCGGGCTGGACATCGACGCCCTCAAGGTGGTGGCCCGGGGGGTGAACGCCATGCGGGGGCCCAACTTCGGCGCCCTGGTCATCACCCACTACCAGCGCCTACTGAACTACATCGTCCCTGACTGGGTTCACGTGATGATGGACGGGCGCATCGTGGCGGAGGGCGGCCCCGAGCTGGCCCTGGAGCTGGAGGCCAAGGGTTACGAGTGGCTCCGGGAAAGGGTGAAGGAGGAAGCATGAGCGAGGCCGATCTGAGGGCACTGGGCGAAGAGTACAAGTACCACTTCGTGGACGAGGTCAAGCCGGTCTTCGTGGCCGAGCGGGGCCTCACCCGGAGGGTGATCGAGGCCATCAGCTACCACAAGGGGGAGCCCGAGTGGATGCTGAAGTTCCGCCTGCGGGCTTTGGAGATCTTCCAGAAGAAGCCCATGCCCACCTGGGGCCCGGACCTCTCGGGCCTGGACCTGGACAACCTGGTCTACTACGTGAAGCCCGCAGAGGTGAGGGACGCCAAGAGCTGGGAGCAGATCCCGGAGGAGATCCGCCGGACCTACGAGCGCCTGGGCATCCCCGAGGCCGAGCGCAAGGTGCTCGCCGGGGTGGGGGCCCAGTACGACTCGGAGATGGTCTACCACCGGGTCAGGGAGGAGCTGGAGCGGCAGGGGGTCATCTTCGTGGCCATCGAGGAGGGGATGAAGAAGTACGAGGACCTCTTCAAGGAGTACTTCGCCAAGGTGGTCCCCCCGGAGGACAACAAGTTCGCCGCCCTGAACTCCGCCGCCTGGTCCGGGGGCTCCTTCGTCTACATCCCCCCCGGGGTGAAGGTGGAGCTTCCCCTGCAGGCCTACTTCCGGGTCAACACCCCCGAGTTCGGCCAGTTTGAGCGCACCCTGATCATCGTGGACGAGGGGGCCGAGGTGCATTACATCGAGGGCTGCACCGCCCCCATGTACTCCACGGAAAGCCTCCACACCGGGGTCATCGAGATCGTGGTGAAGCGGGGGGCCCGGAGCCGCTACACCACCATCCAGAACTGGTCCACCAACATGTACAACCTGGTGACCCAACGGGCCCTGGTCTATGGGGATGCCTTCCATGAGTGGCTGGACGGCAACCTAGGCTCCAAGGTCACCATGAAGTACCCTTCCAGCTACCTCCTGGAACCCGGGGCCCGCACGGAGATCCTCTCCATCGCCTTTGCCAAGACCGGCCAGCACCAGGACACCGGGGCCAAGATCATCCTGGGAGCCCCCCACACCTCGGGCACCATCGTTTCCAAGAGCATCTCCAAGGGGGAGGGCCGGGCCAGCTACCGGGGCCTGGTGAAGGTGCTGGAGGGAGCCAAAGGCGCCAAGGCCAATGTGGAGTGCGACGCCCTTCTCATCGACCCGGAGAGCCGCACCGACACCTACCCCTACATCGAGATCGAGGAGGACACCGCCCACGTGGGCCACGAGGCCACGGTGTCCAAGATCAACGACGAGCAGATCTTCTACCTGCAAAGCCGGGGCCTCAAGGAGGACGAGGCCGCAGCCCTCATCGTGCGGGGCTTCATCGAGCCCATCGCCAAGGAACTGCCGCTAGAGTACGCGGTGGAGCTGAACCGGCTCATCGAGCTGGAGATGGAGGGCTCCGTAGGCTAAGGGCTTCCGTCAAGGGTCTTAACCTTTGCGCTAGGAGGATTCATGCAGGTACTGGACAAAACGCAGGTGGAAGCCATCTCCCGGGCCCTAAAGGAGCCGGGCTGGCTGCTGGAGAAAAGGCTAAAAGCCCTCGAGGCCTTCGCCCGCCTCTCCTATCCCAGCAAGAAGGACGAGGCCTGGCGCTACACGGATCTCTCCGAGGCTCCCCTGGAGCAGGAGGTGGAAACCCCCAAGGGGCTTAGCCTCTCCCGGGATGAACTTCCCGAGCTGGTGAAGCGCCGCCTGGAGAAGACCGATGTTTCGGGCTTTCTGGTCTTCGTGGGCCCGGATTTGGTTTACGCCGAGGTGCCGGAGGAGCTTTCCGCCAAGGGCCTGGTCTTCACCAGCCTCGCCGAGGCCTTGAAGACCCACCCCGGTAAGGTGGAGGCCACCCTCTTCCGGGGGGTCTACGTGGAGGACAAGTTCGCCGCGGAAAACTCCGCCTTCTTCACCCACGGGGCCTTCCTCTACGTACCCGCGGGGCTCGAGGTGGAAAAGCCCCTCGGGGTCTTCAAGGTGCTGGAAGGGGGCAAGGCCTCGGCGGGCCGGAGCCTCATCTTCCTGGAGGACAACGCCAAGGCCGCCTACATCGAGGAGTACCTCTCCTTGGACCTCCCCCCCACCCTGCACCTCTCCGCCACGGAGATGGTCTTGAGGCCTGGAGCCCGGCTGCGCCACGCCCACGTGCAGACCTTTGGCGAGGGGGTCTGGCACTTCCACCGGCAAAGGGCCCTGCTGGAGCGGGATGCCGCCTTAAACGACCTGGTGGTGAACCTGGGCGGGCGCTACGCCCGGAGCGAGGTGGCCTCGGAGCTATTGGGCCCGGGAGCGGAAAGCGAGATGCTGGGGCTTTACTTCGGCCACGGCCTCCAGCACTTCGACCACTACACCCTGCAGCACCACGTGGAGCACCATACCCGAAGCGACCTCCTCTACAAGGGAGCGGTGAAGGACGAGGCCCGGGCGGTCTTTTCCGGCCTCATCAAGCTGGAACGGGGGGCCCAGAAGACCGACGCCTACCAGGCCAACCGCAACCTCATCCTCTCCCCCACCGCCCGGGTGGACTCCATCCCCCAGCTGGAGATCGGGGCCAACGACGTGCGCTGCACCCATGGGAGCACCACCGCCCCCGTGGACGAGATGCAACTCTTCTACCTGCAGTCCCGGGGCCTGTCCCGTAGCCTCGCCCAGGAGCTTTTGGTCAAGGCCCACCTGGCGGACGTCCTTAACCGCATTCCTCTAAAGGCCTTAAGGGCCCACCTCGAGGCGGTGATCGAGGAAAAGGTTAGAATCTGAAGGCCATGTGGACCCCGGTGGCCAAGCTGAGCGAGCTGGAAAACGGCAGGCTGGTGGTCAAAAGGCCCGAGCACCGGAAGCCCATCCTCCTCCTCTACACCGGGGAGGAGGTCTTCGCCCTGGAGGACATCTGCACCCACGACGACGGCCCCCTCCACGAGGGGGATGTGGAAGACGGCCAGATCGTCTGCCCCCGGCACGGGGCCCGCTTCGACCTGAAAACAGGCCGGCAGACCCTTCCCGCCCCCAGGCCCGTCAAGGTCTTCCCCGCCAAGCTGGAGGGGGATACCATCCTTCTGGACCTATAGACGCCCATCCCGTCCGCAAGGCCCCAAGGAGGACTTGGGGCCTTTGTCCTTGACGGCGGGCGGAAGAAGCGCTAGGGTGAGAGTACCCACCCCACCTGGGGTGGGGGGAGGTAAAGGATGCTGAAGCTCAAGGTAGAAGGCATGACCTGCAACCACTGCGTGATGTCGGTGAAAAAGGCGCTTCTTAAGGTACCCGGGGTGGAGAAGGCCGAGGTGAGCCTGGAACGGGCCGAGGCCCTGGTGGAGGGCAAGGCGGACCCTGAGGCCTTGATCCGGGCCGTGGAAGAGGAAGGCTACCGGGCCGCCCTGGCGGGCTAAGGAGGCCCTGTGCCCCGCCACCCCCTCCACCTGGACCCCAAGGTGCGGGAAGAGGCCAAAAGGCGCCTCCTCTCCGCCAAGGGCCACCTCGAGGGCATCCTGCGCATGCTGGAGGATCCCCACGTCTACTGCGTGGACGTGCTGAAGCAACTGAAGGCGGTGGAGGGTGCCCTGGACCGGGTGGGGGAGATGGTCCTAAGGGCCCACCTCCGGGACCACGTGGCCACCGCCCACGAGCGGGGGGACGTGGAGGAAATCGTGGAGGAGCTGATGGAGGCCCTCAAGTACCGTTGATCCCACCCGGTCCAGGGCGGGGTAGAGGCCCAAGGGCACACCAGCCCGGGGAAAGCAAAGGGGTTTCCGCTAGGGGGTACGAAGCCATGGCATTGGAAGTGAAGGTAGGGGTAAAGGGCATGACCTGCGCCTCGTGCGTGGTGCGGGTGGAAAGGGCCTTGAAAAGGGCCCCGGGCGTGGAGGAAGCCCGGGTCAACCTCACCACCGAGGAAGCCTTTTTGCGCCTTCAGGAAGGCATAGACCTCAAGGAGGTCCTGAAGCAGGTGGAGGAAGCCGGCTACGAGCCCGTGGTGGCCCGGGTGGAGATCCCCATCCGGGGCATGACCTGCGCCGCCTGCGTGGCCCGGGTGGAAAGGGCCTTGAAGAAGCTACCCGGGGTGCTTTCCGCCCACGTGAACCTGGCCACGGAGAAGGCCTTCGTGGAGTACCTCCCGGACACCGTGACCCTCCCCCGCCTGCGCCAGGCCATCCGGGATGCAGGGTACGAGCCCCTGGAGGTGGCCCAGGAGGAAAAACGGGCCCCCGCTTACCCCTTGGATCTCCTCATCGCCCTGCCCTTTGCCTTCCTCACCCTTCTCCTAGCCATGGGGCCCCTGCTTCTTCCCCTTCCCCACTTCCCTCCGCTTTTGCAGGCCCTCACCGCCCTCCCCGTCCTCTACGCCGGCCGCCGCTTCTTCCGCCAGGCCCTGGCGGAGATCCGGCACCGTTCCCTGGGCATGAGCACCCTGGTGGCCCTGGGGGCAGGAAGCGCCTACCTCTACTCCTTTCTAGTTCTGCTCTTTCCCACCCTTTTCCCGGAGGAGGCCCGCCATCTCTACCTCGAGGCGGGGGCGGTGATCCTGGCCCTGATCCTTTTGGGCAAGCACCTGGAGGAAAAGGCCAAGGGGAAGGCCTCGGAGGCCATCCGCAAGCTCCTGGCCTTGAGGCCCAAGACCGCCCGGGTGGTTCAGGAAGGGGAGGAAAGGGAAATCCCCGCCGAGGCCCTCATCCCCGGGGACCTGGTGCGGGTGCTTCCCGGGGAGCGCATCCCTGCAGATGGGGTGGTGGTGGAGGGCTTCAGCCATGTGGACGAGGCCATGCTCACCGGGGAGCCCATCCCCAAGGCCAAGAAGCCCGGGGATGAGGTGGTGGGGGGAACGGTGAACGGGGAAGGTCCCCTCCTCATCCGGGTAAGCCGGGTGGGGGAGGCCACGGTCCTGGCCCAGATGGCCCGCCTGGTGGAGGAAGCCCAGGCCTACAAGCCCCGGGTGCAGGAGGTGGCGGACCGCATCGCCAGCGTCTTCGTGCCCATCGTGCTCCTCATCGGCCTTATCACCTTCGCCCTCTGGCTCCTTCTGGGGCCCGGCCTCTCCTACGCCTTCGTGGCCCTTCTTTCCGTACTCCTTATCGCCTGCCCCTGCGCCATGGGCCTCGCCACCCCGGCGGCCATCGCCGTGGCCACGGGCAGGGCGGCGGGAATGGGCCTCCTTTTCCGCAAGGGCCAGGCCATCGAAGGCCTCGCCCGGGCGGATACCGTGGTCCTGGACAAAACCGGGACCCTGACCCAAGGGAAGCCCACCCTCACGGAACGCCTGGGGTTTGCCCTAAGCCCTGAGGAAGCCTTGTGCCTCGCCGCCGCCTTGGAGCGGGGAAGCGAACACCCCATCGCCAAGGCGGTTCTGGAGGCAGCCAAGGATCTCAGCCTGCCCGAGGCCGAAGGGGTGCGGGCCCTGCCCGGGGAGGGCATCGAGGGAGTGGTGGAGGGGAGAAGGCTTTACCTGGGGGGTCCAGCCCTCATGGAGCGGCTCAAGGTGGCCCTTCCCCAGGAGGCCCAGGAGCTTTCCCAGAAGGGCTACACTCCCCTTTACCTGGCGGATGGGGAGAGGCTTTTGGCCGCCTTCGGGGTCTTTGACCCCCCCAAGCCCGAGGCACGAAGGGTGGTGGCCGCTTTAAAGGCCCTGGGCCTCAAACCCGTCCTCCTCACCGGGGACCATCCCATCCCGGCCAGGCGGGTGGCCGAGGCCTTGGGCATAGAGGAGGTGCTGGCCGGGGTGCGCCCTGAGGGTAAGGTGGAGGCCATACGGCACCTCCAGGCCCAGGGGCGGAAGGTGATCTTCGTGGGGGACGGCATCAACGACGCCGCCGCCTTGGCCCAGGCCGATGCGGGCATCGCCCTGGCCACGGGCACGGACATCGCGGTGGAAGCCGGGGATGTGATCCTGCTTTCGCCGAGCCTGGAAGGATTGGTGCACGCCATCCTCCTATCCCGGCGCACCCTAAGGACCATTTACCTCAACTTCTTCTGGGCTTATGCCTACAACATCCTCCTCATTCCGGTGGCAGCCGGGGCTCTTTACCCCTTCACCGGGCTTCTTCTGAACCCCATGCTGGCGGCCGGGGCCATGAGCCTCTCCAGCCTCTTCGTGCTCACCAAGTCCTTGAGGCTGAGGGGATTCCAACCGAAGAGCTTAACCGGAGCTTAACCGGCTCCGGCTAAGGTGAAACCGGAGGTGATGGGTATGTGGTGGTGCGGCAACTGGGGGTACATGGGTTGGTGGGGGCCCCTTTTCGGGCTTCTCTGGTTCGTCCTCCTGGGCCTCTTCGTCTACTGGCTGGTCCGGAGCCTGGTGCCGGAACGCCGGGACCGGGCCCTGGAGATCCTCAAGGAGCGGTACGCCCGGGGGGAGATCGACAAGGAAACCTTTGAGCGCATGAAGCGCGAGCTCGCATGAGGGTTCTCCTGGTGGACGACGACCCAGCCCTCCTCGAGGTCCTGGGGGCCTACCTGAGGGGGGCTGGGTTTGAGGTGCTGGAGGCAAAGGATGGGGAAAAGGCCCTGGAGCTTTTTCCCCGGGCCGACCTCATCATCCTGGACCTCATGCTGCCCAAGCTGGACGGCTTCAAGGTCCTGGAGGAGGTGCGCCGGGAAAGGCCCGAGCTTCCCATCCTCATGCTGACCGCCAGGGGGGAGGAGGAGGAAAGGGTTAAGGGGCTGGAGCTAGGGGCCGACGACTACGTGGTCAAGCCCTTCAGCCCCAAGGAGGTGGTGGCCCGGGTCAAGGCCCTCCTAAGGCGAGCCGGCCTCAAGGAGGAGCTCTGCTACGGCCCCTTGCGCCTTCTTCCGAAGGAGCGGCAGGCCTACCTGGAGGGCAAGCCCCTTCCCCTTTCCCAGCTGGAGTTTGACCTCCTCCTCACCCTGGCCCAGCACCCGGGCATGGTCTTCACCCGGGAAAGGCTCTTGGAAAAGGTGTGGGGACCGGACTTCCCGGGCATAGACCGGGTGGTGGACGTGCACATCGCTGCTTTGAGAAAAAAGCTCATGGACGATCCGGAAAACCCCCGGTTCATCGAAACGGTACGGGGGGTGGGGTACCGCTTCCGGGAAGGCGATGCGCCTCTTCGCTAAGCTCTTCCTCAGCCACCTTCTGGTGGCCCTCCTGGCCCTGTTCCTCTTCTTCCTCCTGGCGGAGACCCTGGCCCCCTCCTTCTACCGGGGGCATGTGGAGCGCATGTACCACGCCCTATCCATGATGGGCGGGCTCATGATGGGCGAGGCCTTAAGGCGGGACCTCGAGGAAGGCCTCCGCTCCACCCTCACCACCGCCCTCCTCGCCGCCCTTCCCCTCTCCGTGGCCGGGGCCGCCCTCTCCGCCTCCTTCGCCAGCCTGCGCTTCTCCCGCACCGCCAGGCTTCTGGCCGAGGGAAGCCGCCGTATGGCCCAGGGGGAGTACCGGGTGCGCCTTCCCCCCCTGGAACGGGACGAGTTCGGCGAGGTGGCCCTTCACTTCAACCGCCTGGCCGAGGCCCTGGAACGGGTGGAACAAAGCCGGGTGGAGCTCATCGGCACCGTGGCCCACGAGCTCAGGACTCCCCTGTCCGCCCTGCAAGCCTACGCCGAGGCCCTGGCGGACGGGGTCATGGAGCCCGAAAAGGCAGCGGAAAGGATCCAGCAGGAAGTGCGGGCCATGAGCCGGCTGGTCCGGGATCTCTCCCTGGTTTCCCAGGTGGAGTCGGGAGCCGTGGAGCTTCACCCCGGGCCCCTGGATCCCAAAGAACTCCTGGAACAGGCGGCGGAACGCTTCCGCCCCGCCTTCCAGGCCAAGGGAGTGGCCCTGGAGGTGGCGGCCCCCTCCTTGCTTCCCCGAGTCTGGGCCGATGCGGAACGGACCCTCCAGGTGCTCGCCAATCTGCTTTCCAACGCCCTTCGCCACACCCCGGAGGGAGGAAGGGTAACCCTTGGAGTGGAAAGGACAGGCCAGGCGGTGGTCTTCAGCGTGGAGGACACAGGACCCGGCATCCCCGAGGAACACCTTCCCCGCATCTTTGAGCGCTTCTACCGCATAGACCCCTCCCGCAGCCGTCAGGACGGGGGAACCGGAGTGGGCCTCACCATCGCCAAGAGCCTGGTAGAAGCCATGGGGGGAAGGATCTGGGTGGAAAGCCAGCTGGGCCGGGGAAGCGTTTTCCGCTTCACCCTGCCCCTTTACACAGGCTTAACGGGAAAGGCTTAGGGTGAGAGCCATGAAGAAGCTTCTGGCGCTTGCCCTAGGCGTGGCTTTAGGCCTGGCCCAGACTCCCTCCCCCGAGGCCCTCAAAGGCCTGAAGCCCGAAGAGGTCCTGGCCCTGGCCAAGCGGTGGCGGGAGGAAGGGCAAAGGGTGGTGAGCTACGTGACCCCCGAGGCCTTCTTCTTCGAGTTCCCGGACGGCCGCAAGGCCCAGGTGGCCCTCAAGGACCGCTTCCTCCTGGCGATGGCCCCCTACGTGAGCCGTACCCATCCCTGCCAGGTCCACTACTTCTCCAGCTGCACCGGGGAACTCCAGGAGGAGGTCTTTGAGGTCCGGGTGCTGGAGGGGGAAAAGGAGGTGCTCAAGACCCAGGTCAAAACGGGGAAGGACGGGTTCTTTGAGCTCTGGTTGCCCCGCAACCGCCGCTACACCCTGGAGATCCGCTGGGGGAACCTGGCAGCCACCGGCTCCGTGACCACCTTCAGCCAAAGCCCCACCTGCCTTACCGGCTTCCGCCTCGCCTCACGGTAGAACGCCATGCGCCCTCTAACCTTTACCCTCTTCCTCGGCTTCGCCCTGGCCCAAACTCCCCTGGGTCCGGTGCCCACGCGGGACGTTCACGCCCTTTTGTGGCACCCCTCGGGAGCCCTGCTCCTGGGCCACCACGACGGCATCGTTGCCTGGAGCAACAGCACCCCCCAGGACCTGGTGCGGCGGCGGGACTGGGACGCCATGAACCTGGCCTGGGGAGGCGAACGCCTTATCGCGGCCGGGCACTGGATCCTTGCGGAAAGCCGTGATCTCAAGCGCTTCCGCGACCTAAGACCTAAGGGCCTTCCCGCCCTGGACCTCCACGCCTATGCCATCGATCCCAGGAAGCCTGAGGTCCACTACACCCTCGAGGCCACCTACGGCTACTTCCGCAGCCAGGACGGCGGGCAGACCTGGGCAAAGCTTCCCGCCCGGGGCCTGCCCAAAGCGGGGATGGCCTTCTTCCTGGTGGACCAAAAGGGCCGCCTCTGGGCTTCCCTTATGGAAAGGGGGCTCTTCCTGAGCGAGGATGGAGGCGAAAGCTTCCGCCCCATTCCCTCCCCTGACCCCGCCCCGGGACCCCTGGCCCTCTCCCCTTCGGGCACCCTGTACCTGGGAGGAAAGCTCGGCCTCTGGCGGCGGACGGAAGCGGGGTGGCGCAGGATCTGGCAGGGAGCGGTGTTGGCCCTCACCGCCCATCCCCAGGAGGAGGGTTGGCTGGCCTGGGTGGACGAAAGGGGCACCCTCTGGCAGGGGCGCTGAGGGCTATCCCTTCCAGGCCACCCCGGCCACATGGGGGGCCACCAGGGGGAGGGGTAGTTCAAAGGCCTCCGCCTCCACCCGGGCAAACCCCGCCTCCCGAATAAGGGCTAGGGTTTCCCGGTTGGGATGGCAGCCGTCCCCCAAAAAACTCCATAAGGGGCAAAGGAGGTCCTGGAATCGGCGCAGGGAGGAGCCCCGGGGAGCGGCCACGTGTTCCAAAAAGACCAAACGCCCCCCGGGCTTCAACACCCTGAGGATCTCCGCCAAAGCCCCTCTGGGATCCTCCACCGAGCAAAGGACCAAGGTGGCCACCACGGCCTCCACGCTTTCCTCCGGCAGGGGGATGGCCTCCGCCTGGCCTAAAAGAACCTCACCGGAAAGCCCCCTCAGGCTTAGGGCCTGCTTAAGGTGGGGGTGGAAGTAGGGATTGAGCTCGAGGCCAATCCAGTGGACGCCATCCGGCAGATAGGCCAGGTTAACCCCCGTCCCCGGGCCGATCTCCAAAACCTTCCCCGCCAGGCTTCCCAGGAGTTTCTTCCGCCAGGGTTCGCTCAAGCCCACGTGCCCCCGGGAAAGGACGGGAAGGAGGGTGGCGAAAAACCGAGCCCTTAAACCCTTCTTCATCCCCTTGCCTCCCATGCTAGAGGTTCCAGTAAAGCACCGTGTCCAACATCCCCAGGGCCACGAAGACTGCCCCTGCACCCCTTAGAAGATGGCTTCCCACGAGGCGCATTCCCTTGAGGGCCTGGCCCCGGCCCATGCGGGTGAAAAGGAGGAGCAGAAAACCCAGGGGAAAGCCCGTCCCCAGGGCGAAGAGAAGGGGAAAGAGAAACCCAAAGGAAGAAGCCAGGGCCAAAGGGAGTAGAAGCCCGAAGAAAAGCCAGAAGAGGGTAGGGCAGAAGGCCAAGCCGTAAACCCCACCCAAAGCCAAGGGCCCCAGAAGCCCACCCCACGCCCCCACCCGGGCCACCCAGCCCTCCGGTGCCGCCCAGGCCAGGGGCCAGCGCACCACTCCCAAAAGGCCCAGGCCCACCAGGATCATGAAGGGCCCAAGGGCCAGCCGCACCGGGCGGAAGATGGCCCCGGGGTTGTCCAGGGTCCCGCCCAAAACGAAGAGAACCACCCCGGCGAGCACCAGGTAGGTGAAGGCCTTCCCCAGGAGAAAGGCCAGAAACCTGGGCCAGACCCTTCCCTCGAGGGCGGAAGGAGCCAGATAGGCCAGGGCGCTGGCCCCAGTGGTGATCTGGCAGGGGGCAAAGGCCGCCAAGACCCCAAGCAGGAAAGCGGAAAGCCAAGGGACCCCCACCTCCCGTCTCAGGCCATCCACCCAGGGGGCCAGGAGAGCGTACAGGGTGTTGGCCGTTCGGTAAAGGCTTCGGGAAACCTCCTCCAGTAGCCCACTTCCCAGGGCCAACCCCACCAGGCCCAGGACAGCAAGACCAAGCGCCAGTAGCCCTCTTCGCATGTCCATCAGCTTAAGGGCCAAACG
>NZ_ATNI01000025.1:0-51864 GCF_000511705.1 Thermus sp. NMX2.A1 | reverse complement strand
ACCCCCGATCCCCGTGGATACCGTGAGGAAGAGGGAGCTACCCTCTCCCCTTGCCGCCCCCAGGTGGTGCTCGGCCAAGGCGGCGGCGTTGGCGTCGTTTTCCAGATGGACGGGCCTTTTGGTGGCCTCCTCCAGAAGGCGGCGGATGGGGAAGTTCACGAGGCCCCGGATGTTGGGGGTGAAGCGGATCACCCCCTCCTTGAAGTCCAGGGGCCCCGGGGTGCCCAGGCCGATGGCCACACCCTCCACCCCAGCCTCCGCCTCCGCTTTCCTGGTGGCCTCGGCCAGGGCCTGCACCACCGCCATCCCACCTTCCTCGGGGGTGGGGAGGACCACCTTGGAAAGAAGCCTCGTTCCGTCAAAGACCCCGGCGGCGATCTTGGTGCCCCCTAGGTCCAGGCCCACCACGGTCATGGGATCTCCTCCTCCAGGGCTGCTTCCGCTTCCCCCAGAAGGGCCTCGGGCACAAAGAGGTTCACGTCTCCCATGTAGGTGCCCAGGGCCGCCTCGGGCAGACCGGAAAAAGGGGTTTCCAGGATTACGGGGATGCCCCTGGCCTCGAGCCTCGCCTTCACTCCCTCGGCCACGGGCCGGGGGGCGGTGAGGAGCTTCCGGTAGGGGGTGCCGGCGATCAAGCGGCGTTCCATAAAGCCTCCACCAGGCGCACGTAGTCCTGGGCGGCCCTTTCCACCTCGGCCAAGGGAATATGCTCCCTGGGGGTGTGGGCTAAGGAGGGATCCCCCGGGCCGTAGCCCAAGACGGGAGCCTTGGTGCCCAGATAGGGGGCGTCGGTGGTGAAGGGCCAAAGGCCCGCCCCTTCCTGGCCCAGGGCCTTAAGGGCCGCAAGGAGCACGGGGTGGTCCTCCGGCAGGCGGTAGGGAGGCCAGAGGGCGGGGATGACGAGGCGCACCTCCCCCGAGGCCCGCTCCTCCTCGGGAATGTAGACCGAGGCATCCCCCAGGGCCTTGAGCCTTTCCAAAAGAGCTTCCAGGTTGGCCTCGGGCTCGTAGCGCACATCCAGGTACAGGCGCACCACTCCGGGGGTCTGGTTCCGGGCCCCGGGGTAGGTGTCCACCCGGGTGGGGGTGAGCTTGAGGCCGGGGGGAAGGGGAAGCTCCTTTAGGGTCAGGAGGTACTCTCCGAGGCCGAAGAGGGGGTTTTCCGGGCCCGAGAGGGCGGCGTGGGCTTCCTCCCCTTCAAAGTCAACCCAGACCTCCGCCCGGCCCCGGTGGCCCCGCATGAGCCTTCTTCCTGAGGGCTCCCCCAGGATGAAGGCCAGAGGGGAAAGCCTTTTTGCGGCATGGCGGCTTCCCAGGCCCCCCACTTCCTCCTGCACCGTGGCGAGGAAGCGCGCCCGTCCCTTGAGGGCTCTTTGGGCAAGGGCCTCGAGGGCCAGGAGCATGGCCACCAAAGGCCCTTTCATGTCCACCGCCCCCCGGCCCCAGACGGCCTCCTGGGCCACGGTGCCCTGGGGGTAGGGCCAGTGCAGGGGATCCCCCACGGGCACCACGTCCAGGTGCCCGGTTAGCACCACCTCGGGTTCCTTCTCCCCCAGAAGGGCCTCCACGTTTCCCGCCTCGTCCAGGGTGGCCGACAGGCCCATGCCCTTAAGGGCCTCCAGGAGGAGGGCCGCCGCCTCCCCTTCCTGCCCGGGGAGGCTTTCCGCCTGGAGGAGGCGGGAAAGAAGCCGGATCCAGTCCACGACCCTATCCTACACCCCGGCCCAGGGCTGCCATGTAGAGGGCTATCCCCAAGGCCACGGAGGCGTTCAGGGACTCGGCCTCCTCCCGGATGGGGATGCGGAAAAGCTCGTCGCAGCTTTCCCTTACCAACCGGCGCATACCCTCCCCTTCCGAGCCCACCACCAGGGCCAGGGGCCTTTGGAAGTCCAGCTCCTTGGGGGTTTTCCCCCCCCTAACATCCAGGCCGTATACCCAAAGCCCCTTTTGCTTAACCTCCTCGAGGGCCCGGGGAAGGTTTTTCACCTTCACCACGGGAAGCTTTAAGGCGGCCCCGGCGCTGGCCTTCAGGGCCAGGGGCGAAAGGGGGGCGCTTCGGCGCTCCTCGGACACCACCCCGTGGGCTCCCAGGGCCAGGGCGCTTCGGATCATGGCCCCGTAGTTCCTGGGGTCGGTGATGCCGTCCAGGAAGACCAGCAGGGGAAGCTCCTTGCGGGCTTCCGCCAGAAGGAAGGCTTCCTCCAAGGGAGCGTAGCGGGGTTCCTCCACCTCCGCGGCCAGGCCCTGGTGGTGGGTGGTTCTCAGGAGGGTATCCAGCTCGATCCGGGGCACCAGGGTGTACTCCGCCCCGAGTTTCTCCAGCTCCCTTAAAAGCCAGGCCTCCACCCCCCGGGCCACCAAAACCCGCCGCACCCGGCCCTCCTTCAGGGCCTCGAGGACCGGGTTCCTTCCGTAGATCCACATGGCCTGAGTTTACGACGGGGTATCATGAAGGCGAAGGAGGCGAGCCATGTACAAGACCATCCTGATGCCCACGGACGGAAGCTCCTGTAGCTTCCAGGCCCTGGAGCACGGCCTTTCCCTGGCCAAGGCCTTGGGGGCCAAGGTTCACTTCCTCTACGTGCTGGAGAATCCCGCCCAGGCCATCTGGATCGCTCCTGAAAGCGTTCCTTATGGCCTTGAGCTTTTGGAGGACCTGAAGAAGGCGGGGGAGGAGGCCATCGCCAAGGCCTTGAGCCTGGCCCAGGAAAAGGGGGTGGAGGCCACGGGGGAGGTGAAGGAGGGGGTACCGATACCCACCATCGTGGAGGCGGCCAAGGGATTCGACCTCCTGGTCATGGGCACCCACGGGCGCACCGGGCTGGACAAGCTCCTTTTGGGCTCGGTGACCGAGGGGGTCTTGCACCGGGTGGGGATACCCGTTTTGGTGGTGCGGTGCCGTTAAACTCCATCTTCCCGCCCGGTTGGGGGAGCCCTGGCTGTAGCGATGCGGCTTATTAGCACCTTCGTTTCCTCGAGGGTGGCCCCCAGCGACCCCCGATACGCCCGCCTGGTCCGCTACGGGGAGGTGATGGCCGAGGAAGGCTTTGGCCTGGCCTGTGGGGGCTACCAGGGAGGAATGGAGGCCTTGGCCCGGGGGGTGAAGGCCAAGGGGGGAATGGTGGTGGGGGTTACCGCCCCGGCCCTTTTCCCCGAACGCAAAGGCCCAAGCCCCTATGTGGACCTGGAGCTTCCCGCCTCCTCCTTGCCCGAGCGGATCGGGAGGCTTTTGGACCTGGGTGCGGGGTACCTGGCCCTGCCGGGTGGGGTGGGCACCTTGGCCGAGCTCACCCTGGCCTGGAACCTCCTCTACCTGCGGCGGGGCTTGGGGCGGCCCTTGGCGGTGGACCCTTACTGGCTTTCCTTCCTCAAGGCCCACGGGGAGATCGCCCCGGAGGACCTGGCCCTTTTGCAGGTGGTGGCGGACGAAGAAGACTTGCGGGCGTTTTTGCGGAGCCTATGAGCGAAACCCTTGTGGTGTACGTGCCGGATCTGGGCCAGGGCGTGAGCTTCTATCAGGCTTTGGGGCTGGCCCTGGAGGAGCTGATCCCGGAACGGGAGGCCCTTCTGGCTCCCCTCGAGGGGCCCCTCCTCCTCCTGCGCCCTGGAAGCGGGGGAGTGGAGCAGGGGCCCAACCGACCCCGGCCCGAGGGGCATGGTTTTGCCCGGCTGGGGGTGGAGGAAGGCCGTCTGGTGTTCTTCGTGGAGAACCTGGAGCACGAAAAGCTTCGCCTTGCCAAGTACGGCCTTCCCTTCCGCGAGGCAGGGGAGCACCTCCTCCTCTTTGACCCGGGGGAGAACCCGGTCTTGGTGCGGGAGCTTCCCCCAGAGAAACATTCCTGACCCGAGGAGATACATGAAGCTCTGGCTTTTGGACCTGGACGATACCCTTCTTGTGGACCACCGGGTGAGCGAGGAGGTCTTGGGCCGCCTGGGGCAGGAAGCAGGGGTGGAGGGGCTACCCCAGGCGGTGCGGAGAAAAGCAGAGGAGTTCTTCCGGCAGGCTCCCTTCTACCCCTGGGCCGAGCGCATCGGCCACTCGGCCCTGGAGGCCCTTTGGGCCCGCTACTCCACCCCGGGGCTGGAAGCCCTGGCGGAGTGGGCCTGGCCCTTTCGAGAAAGGGTTTTCCAGGAGGCCCTTAGGGAGCTTGGCAGTCCTGAGAAGCAGGCCCGGGAGCTGGCGGAAGCCTTTTTCCGGGAGAGGCGCCGCTACCCCCTTTTCCCCGAGGTGCCGGAGTTTCTGGAGGCCCTTGGAGCCAGGGGGGCCATCCCGGTCCTCCTCACCAACGGCGTGCCCGACCTGCAGCGGGAGAAGCTCGTTGGGGCAGGCCTCGAGGAGGCCTTTTCCCTCACCCTGGTTTCCGGGGAAGTGGGGCTTGGCAAACCCGACCCCAGGCTCTTCCGCATGGCCCTTTGCGCCTTTGGCGTGGGCCCGGAGGAGGCGGTGATGGTGGGGGATAACCCCGAGAGGGACATCAAGGGAGCCCTTTCGGCGGGGATAAGGGCGGTGTGGGTGGACCGGGGCCACCGCTCCAAGGACCCCCGGTATCCCGCCCACCTGGAAGTCCAGGACCTCCGGGAGGCCTTGGCCCTCCTGGAGGCTTGACCCTCCTTGGCCGCATTTAATACCCTTTGTGATTTCCTTCCGTGGGCCAAGGGCTTCCTGGGATAGCCTTGGACCATGTACGAGGCGGTCCTTTTCCTACACAACCTGGTGCGCTGGGTGGTCTTGGCCTTTGGCTTCCTGGCCCTCTGGCGCCCTGGCGCTAAAGAAGGAGCCTTTTTCGCCCATGCCCTCACCCTGCAGGTGGTGTTGGGAATCCTGCTGGCCTTCGTGAGCCCTCTCTTTCAGGGAGCCCTGGCCAACCTGGAAGCGGTGATGCAAACCCCGGGCGAGGCCCGCTACTTCGTGGCCGAGCACTGGGTGGGGGGGCTTGTGGCCTTGGGCCTGGCCCACGCTGGGCTTTCCCAGGCCCGAAAGGGAAAGCCCCGGGCCCGGCTCCTCTTCGCCCTGGCCCTGGCGCTGGTGCTCCTTTCCATTCCCTGGTTCCGGCCCCTTCTCAGGCTTTAGCCTAGGAGCTCGGCCACCGGGAGAGAAAAGGAGGGGAAGGCCACGGGAGCCAGGTGGTCCCCTGGGGCCAGGGTCTGGACTTCCCGGTAACCCTCGGGGGAGGGGGAGCGAAAGACGTGAAGCCGCTTGCCCTCCAGGTCCAGCACCCAAAGCTCAAGGACTCCGTGGCGTGCGTATAGGGGTGCCTTAACCCCCAGGTCGTAGGCCAAGGAGGCTTCCGCCACCTCCACCAGGAGGAGGACATCCTGGGGGCCGGGGTGACCCTCCTGGTAAAGGTCAGGCCGGGGCCGCAAAAGGGCCAGGTCCGGCTGGGGCTCGCTGAAAGGGCTAAGGCGCACGGGGTCCTGTACGGCGATAAGGCAGACCCCTTCCATCTCCAAGGGGGTGAACAGGCGGCGAAGGCGCCGCACGGCGGCGGCATGGCGGCTACCGATGGGGCTCATTTCCCAAACCTCCCCTTCCAGAAGCTCCACCCGGTCGTCCTCTCCCAGGAGGCCCGCCTGGGCCATCCTGTGGAACTCCTCCACGGTGAACCGCTTGCGCACCGGGGTCATGGTTTCATCTTAAGGCGGGTGGATCTTGCCCTAAATAGGCCACCGCGGCGTACCCCACCACGCGGCTTGTGTCCCCGGAGGCCTCGGCGCTGGTGGCGTAGGCCAGAAGCGTGGGCTTCCAACCCAGGCTTCCGGCCAAGGCGGTGAGGGTGGCCCAGGGAAGGTGGCCGCAGGCTTCCCCTTGGGCCACTCCCTCCACATCCAGGGCCAGGGCCTTTTCCAGGGTCTTTTGATCCCGGTTTCTGGCCACGGGGTCGGGATGGTAGTGGGAGAGGTCGCTGGAGGCCACCACCAGGTCCCCTTCCCCAAGCTCCGACAACAGGGCCTCGGCCACCTCTTTAGGGTCCGCCTCCCCAAAGAGGAGGGGCAGGATGGGCGTGTCCGGCAAGGCTACCTGGAGGAAGGGAAGGAGGACCTCGAGGCTATGTTCCTCCCGGAAGGGCTCCTCGTAGGTCAGAAAGGGAGAGCCCTTGGCCACAAGCCGGCTTCCCCCTTCCAGGTCCACCGCCACCTCCCCCAAGGGAGTGGCCCAGGCCCGGTAAGGGTAAAAGGCCGCTCCCAAGAAGGGCACGAAGTGGCTGGGCCCCAGGAGGAGGATTCTCCTCGCCCTTCCCCGCCAGGCGGAAAGCACCTTAAAGCCCTCCGCCGCCACCTTCCCCGAGTAAAAGTAGCCGGCATGGGGGGAAAGAAGCCCCCTGACCCTTGGGTCAGGGGAGGCTTGGGCTTTTTGCAGAAGGCCTTCCACCTCCTGCCTTAAGCGCTCTGCCTCGAGGGGATAGAAGTAGCCGGCCACCGCCGGGAGCCTCACCAGGTCCATACCCCGGGAATCCTCCTCCCGCACCCCGGGCAGACCCCGGGGACCTCCCAAAGGGGCTCCACCCGGAAGCCCCGGCGCCGGATGAGGAGCCTTCCGCAATCCGGGCAGTGGGTGGAGCTTCTTTCCTCGTCCAGGACGTTGCCCACGTACACGAACTTAAGCCCTTCCTCCTTGGCGATCTCGTAGGCCCGCACCAGGGTGCTGTGCCGGGTGGGCCTCAGGTCCAGCATGCGGTAGTCGGGGTGGGCGGCGGTGAGGTGCCAGGGAACCTCGGGGGAAAGGCCTTTGAGGAAGCGGGCCATGGCCCGGACTTCCTCCGGGGAGTCGTTGTAGCCCTCCAGGAGGAGGGTGGTCACCTCCACCCAGACCCCTTGGGCCAAAAGGTGCTCGAGGCTTTCCAGAACCGGCTTGAGCCGGGCCCCACAGATCTTCCGGTAGAACTCCTCGGTGAAGCCCTTCAGGTCCACGTTGGCGGCATCCAGAAAGGGCCGGATATACTCCCAGGCCTCCTTGGTTTCAAAGCCGCTGGTGACGAAGACGTTTTTCATGCCCCGTTCCTTGGCGAGCTTGGCCGTGTCGTGGGCGTATTCAATCCAGACGGCGGGCTCGTTGTAGGTGTAGGCGAGAAGCCTCACCCCCAGGGCCTCGGCCTTCTCCACGATGGCCTCGGGGGGCCAGTCCTCCCCGATGGGCCGGTCCAGGTGGCCTTCCGGCGTGACCTTGAACTCCCGGAACTGGGAGATCTCCCAGTTCTGGCAGAAGGCGCAGAAGAGGTTGCACCCCACGGTTCCCAGGGAAAGGATTCCCTCCCCGGGGTGGAAGTGGTAGAGGGGCTTTTTCTCCACCGGATCCAGGTGAACCGCGGCGGCTTTTCCATAGGTCACCAAATAAAGCCTGCCTGCAAAGTTGCGCCTGACCCCGCATTTGCCGGCCTCTCCTTCCGCGATGGCGCAGTAGTGGGCGCAGGCCCGGCACTGCACGTAGCCCTTGGGCAGGGGGCGCTTCAGATCCGCTTCCCTAAGGGTAACCGTCAGGGTCATTTCATATGCTTCTCATCTCATGATACCACGCCCAGGGGGTTTCCATCCGATGGCGAGCCTTAAACTGATCCTGTGCCGCCTTTCCCCCCCAGGGAGGAAAGGGACTTCGCCTCCCTTGTTCCCCGGGAGGTGCTGCGCCGGGGGCTGGCCTACTACCAGGAGGGCCGGGTGCTCAGGGTCTTCCGGGTGGGGGAGAAGGTTTTGGGCTTGGTGCAGGGCTCGGCAGAGGCGCCCTACCGGGTGGAGGTGGGCCCGGGGCTTTGGGGCCGTTGCACCTGCCCTTATCCAGAGTTCCCTTGCAAACATGCGGTGGCCCTCCTCTACGCCTATGTGGAGGAAAAGGCACCGGACCTGGCGCCCCTGATTGAGGCCCTAACCCCTGAGGAGGCCAGGGGCCTCCTGAAAAAACTCGCCCTCCTTCCCGAGGTGGGCCTTTACCTGGCGGAAGCCCTGGCCCCGGAAAAGGCCTTTCTGGAAGGGGTGAAGGACCTGCGCCGGGCCTTCCGGCTGGGGGGAGGGCAGGAGGAGGCCCGGGCCCTGTCCTTGCGCCTGGACCGGGTGGGGAGGAAAGAGGTGGAGGCCTACCTGGAGGCGCTATTGGAAGCTCCCTTTGACCCGGAGCCCTACTTGCGGATAGCCCTGGAGCGCTACCTGGCCCTCACCCCTAGGCTTTCCTTCCTCCTGAACCTTTACCTGAGGCACCCTTCCGAGGCCTTGCGGGAGGCTTTCCTGCAGGTGGCGGGGGAAAGGGGGGAGGAGGCCCTTCACCTTTTAAGGGGTGGGGATGGCTTGGAGCTTAAGCGGGGGCTCAGGGCCGAGCTTCTCTTCCGCCTGGGGCGGGTGGAGGAAGGGCTTTCCGCCTTGCGGGAGGGGCTGGAGGGGGTTGGGGACTACCTCCTCCTGGTGGAGCGCCTTATGGCCTTGGGACGGGTGGAGGAGGCATTAAGGTATGCGGAGGAAGCCCGGGACTGGTTTGGAAAAGACCCCAGGCTCCTTCCCCTTCTGGACCTGTTGGTGGCCCATCGGGGGAGCCCGGAGGACCACCGGGCCCGCTTTGGGGTACGGCCGAACCTCGAGGACTACCTGGCCCTAAAGTCCAAGCTGGGCCGGGAGTTTTACCGGGAGCGCAAGGCTCTTCTCAGGCAGGTGCGGGACCCTGCTCTTCTCGCCCGCATCTACCTCTTGGAGGAGGATTGGAAGGCCTTGGACCGCCTGTTGAGGAACGCCCCGCCGGAGGCCTATCCCGCCTTGGCAGAGGCCCTGGAGGAGAAACTTCCCGAGGAGGCCAAGAGGCTTTACCTGGAGGCGGCAAGGCGCGAGGTGGAAAAGGGAACCCGCAAGGCTTACCGGGAGGCAGCCAGGCTCCTTGGGCGCCTTTCCCGTTTGGACCCCAAGGCAGCCCGTGAGGCGGCCTTGGCCTTGCTGCAGGCTTATCCCCGTCGGCGCGCCCTGAAGGAGGAGCTCAGCTTTTGGCTCTCGGAAAAGCCCCATGGGCCTATGACAGAATAGCCCTGTGGAGCGCTTTCCCTGGGTGGAGGTCTTCCAAGGGCCTGCCATTTTGGAAGTGGTTCTCCATCATGTTACGGGCCGCTTCCTGCGGGAGCTTGATCCGGGAGGCTGGGAATCGCATCTTCTGGCGGCGGTGAACCGCGGTTTGTCCTGGCCTGGCTCCGCTAAGAGTCCAGAAGGGGGATGGCCTGGGCCAGCATCTGCCTAAGAAGGGGTTCTAAAGCCTTTGCTTCCTCCTCCGTGTAAGCATGGAGTTCCACCGGAAGGCCCTTAAAAGCCTTCCGCGCCAGGCGGTGAAGGTCCCCGCGGGCAGGGCCTTGGTAGATGAGGAGGAGGTCCACGTCGCTTCCCGGTAGCGCCCGACCCGTGGCCCAGGAACCGAAGAGGTAGGCCTGCCGGAGGGGAACTTCTTCCCTTAGCACCGCTAGCCCTTCCTTCAGGCGCTTTAGGATTTCCTCTTTAGTCCAAGGAGGGAAGAAGACCCTGACAGAAGGCATAGATTTCCTCGGCATGCTGCAAAAGCCGCTCGGCCTCGGGGCGCCGGTAGCGCTCAAAGGGAGCCCCTTCAGGGAGGGCATCGGGATAACGGGTGGGGATGTGGGCCTTATCCAGCTCGCTGGCTGCGTCTAGGAGGGACTCGCTTATGGGATGCCGCTTGGCCAGCTCCTCCAAAAGACCCAGCACCGAGTGCCCCCAGGCCACAGCCCCTAGGTGCTGATTGTTGGGCGGAGAAGGCGGCCCACTCGTAAAACCCCTTTTCCAAGGCGAAGCGGGCGTGCTCCAAGTCCCTCCTTGCTTGAAGGATAAAGTCCCGGCTTCGCTCCACAAAGGCAGTATAGCCCATCCCGATTGACAACCTGAGGAGCTTGCCGCATAGTAAACCTTGCGGCCATACCTTGGAGGGTTGGCCGAGCGGTTGAAGGCGGCGGTCTTGAAAACCGCTGTGGGCTTCAGGCCCACCGGGGGTTCGAATCCCTCACCCTCCGCCAGAAGGCTTGGAGAGGTGGCCGAGTGGTCGAAGGCGGCACCCTGCTAAGGTGTTGTACCGGGAAAACCGGTACCGCGGGTTCGAATCCCGCCCTCTCCGCCAGAAAGCCCGGTCTAAGACCGGGCTAACGTTTTGGTCATGCTGGCCTTGCCCTTGTCTCCCCTAAAACCCTGCCGTTTCCTGAAGAGGAAAAACCGCTTCCTGGTGGAGTCGGACGTGGGGCCCTTGCACCTTCCCAACTCCGGGCGGATGGGGGAGCTTCTCCTTCCCGGGACCCCTTGCTTTTACCATCCCAGGGCTACCCCCAAGACGGTGGGGCGGCTTCTTCTTTTGGAGAGCCGGGGCGTGCTGGTGGGGGTGGATGCCTCCTTGGCCAACCGTCTCCTGGAGTTGCTTTTGAGGGAAGGGGTTTTCGGCTCCCTTACGGATTTGCGAAAAGAGGTGCGCCTGGAAGGGGAGAGGCTGGACTTCTCCGCCCGGATTGGGGGGAAGGAAGCCCTTTTGGAAGCCAAGAACTGCAACCGGGTGGAGGGAGACCTGGCCCTTTTCCCCGATGCCCCTACCCCTCGAGGGGCCCGGCACCTGAGGCTTCTTTCGGGGTTTGCCCGGGCCGGGGGCTTGGCCTATGCGGTGTGGATGGTCCAGCATCCCCTGGCCCGAGCCTTTGCCCTCGACCCTGAGGACCGGGTTCTTTACCAGGCAGCCCGGGAGGCAAAGCGGGCTGGGGTGCAGCTTCTGGCCTACCGGGTGCGGCCGACCCTCGAGGCCCTCCACCTGGAGGAACAGCTTCCCTGGATCTGGTTACCCTCCCAGGAGGATCTGGAAGGCCACCATCACGGCCGCGGCTAGGGTGAGGACCGTGGCCACCCCCTCGGCCTTGGCTTCCTTCAGGGCCTCGGGGAGGATCTCCGCCGCCACCATCCAGATCATGGCCCCGGCGGCGAAGCCCAGGCCCACCGGCAAGGCGGGCTTGAAGACCTCCACGAAGAGAAAGGCGGGTACGGCCATAAGGGGCTGGGGCAGGCTGGAGAAAACGCTCCAAAGGGCAGCGCCCAGGACGCTAACCCCCCTGGGGATCAGGACCAGGCTGATGGCCAAGCCCTCTGGGATGTTGTGCACGGCGATGGCCAGGGTGATGAAAACCCCCAAGGCCTCCCCGCCCCCGAAGGCCACCCCCACCCCCACGCCCTCGGCGAAGGAGTGAAGGGTCAAGATCCCCACGATCATGAGGGCTTTGCGGGCATCCAGGCCGTTCAGGCTCCCGAAGCTTACTTCCCGGCCATGGAGGAAGCGGTGGGAAAGCTGGATGAAAAGAAGACCCAGGACCACCCCCAAGAGGGTGCGGCCCAGGTGGTAGTGCACCCCCTCGTAGATGAGGCCGAAGCTGGCCGAGAGCATCAGGCCAGCGGCCGCGGCGTTGGCCAGGCCCAGGTGGTGGGCCAGGATGCGGCGGGTGAAGAGGAAGGGTAGGGCTCCCAGGCCCGTGGCGATAGCGGTGAAAAGGGCGTATAGGAAGACGGTCCAGGGGGAGATAGGGGCAGGCTCCATGGCCTTTATCTTAATGCGAGTGAGTACTATTAGCAATAAGCCAATCCCGGATCGCCAGGGCCACCGCTTCCCGGTCCCGGTCCAGAAGAAGGTCGTGTCCGCTTTCGGGAAAGACCAGGTACTCCTTCCTCGAGCTTCCCAAAAGGGCATGGTAGCCCCGCACCCCGGCGGGGTCCACCACCTTGTCCCGGCCCGCCTCGATCACCAGGGCGTTGGCCTTCACCTTGGGCAGGACCTCCGGGGTGCGGCGCATTAAGGCCAGAAGCTGAAGCAGGGCCCGGGTGGGGAAGTAGGGGTAGTTGGGGTTTTGCTTCTTGAGCTCGGGGTCCTGGATGGAATCGGGGCCGGGAAAGCGGGGGATCAGCCAGGCCAGGAGGGGCGCCAGGGGGGCAAGGGGATGCTTGAGGGCCATGGCCGGGGCCAGGGCCACCAGGGCCTGGGTGGGGGTTTCCGCCGCCAGGTGGGCGGAAAGCAGGGCCCCCATGGAAAGCCCCACCACCCATCGAGGCTCGGGCAGTTCCCGGTAAAAAGCCCGGGCTGTTTCCAGCCAGTCCTGCCACCGCACCTTGAGGAGGTCCTCCGGCCGGGTGCCGTGGCCGGGAAGGGCTGGCTGGCTCACCTGAAACCCAGCCTCCCGCAACACCTGGGGCAAGGGACCCAGGGTGAGGACGGGATGCGAGGTAAACCCGTGAAGCAAGAGGAGGTTCATGCCCCTAGCTTACGCAAATGGGTTTGCCCTTCGGGCAAAGCAACAGGGTACCCCGCCTGGACGCTTGGGAGGTGGCGTGGTAAAACGGGGGGGAATGCTGGGTCAACCGCCGGGCCATTCTGGGCAACCTTCAGGCCACCTTGAAGGCAACCTTGCGGAGTTTCCCTTCTCGGCTTTGGTGGGGGCTTTGATGAGCACCGGGCGCACGGGCCGGCTTCTCCTCCGCACCCCTTACCTGGAGGGGGAGGTCTTCCTGCAAAACGGCCAGGTGGTCCACGCCCGGGTGCGCTCGGGGGAGAAGGTCTTGGAGGGGGAGGAAGCCTTGGACCTTCTCACCGGGATCAAACGGGCTCCCTACCGCTTTGAGCCCGAGGTGTCGCCTCCCCATACCACCCTTCTTGGGGGGCTTGCGGTGCCTGCTCGCCTGGCCGAGGCCGAGGCTCAGTGGCGGGGGCTTGCCCTTCCCGCCGACTGGGGGTATGTCCTGCGCCTGCCCGCAAAGGGAGGTGCGGTGGAACTTGGCCCCGAGGCCTTGCGGGTTCTTGCCCAGGTGGAGGGAAAACGCATCGTGGAGGTGCTCCTGGCCCCCGGGACCCTGCGCCTGGCCCGCATCCTGCATACCCTCTTGCAAATGGGGGCCCTCGAGGCGGTCCCCCTGGTGGAGGTGCCTCCCGCTTCCCTTCTGGTCCTTCCCATCTACGGCCCGGGGTCCGGGGTGGCCTATGTGGACGAGGCCCTTTACGCCGAGTGGGCCCGGGCCATCCGCCACGGGTTCCGCCTGCGCCTAAGGCCTCCCGAGGTGGTGATGGAGGTGCGGCCCAGGCCCAACATCCCGGGCCGGCTGGGCCTATTGGAGGAGGATCTCAGGCGCCTCCGCCTCAGGCGGGGGGATAGGGTGGAGGTGGTGCCGGAGGTATAGCCATGGATATCCTGGCCTTAAACGAGTATCTCAACCGGGTCGTATACGGCTTTCCCATGAAGCTGGTCTTCCTCCTGGTGGGGGCCTATCTGGTCATCTTCCAGGTCCGCTGGTTCAGCGCCCCCTTGCGGATGATGCGGGTTTCCTTCAGCGAAACCCTGGGAGCCATCCGCGAGCGCACCTACGGCTTCGGCGGGCAGATCACGCCCTTCCAGGCCACCATGGTGGCCCTCTCCGCCACGGTGGGGACCGGTCACCTTTTGGGCATGCTGGCGGCGGTGCTCGTAGGGGGCCCGGGGGCGGTCTTCTGGATGTGGCTGGGCTACTTCTTCGGCACCGGCACCAAGTTCGCCGAGGCCACCTTGGCGGTTCATTTCCGCCGCCGCTATGCCGATGGCTCGGTTTCCGGCGGGCCCATGTACTACCTGTACCGGGGCCTACCCAGGCTCCGTTTTCTGGCCTACTTCTTCGCCTTCTTCGCCGCCGTGGCCGCCTTTGGCATCGGCAATCTCTCCCAGGCTGGGGCGGTGGGGGGTGCCTTGGCTCCTTTAGGGGCGCCTCCAGCTTTGGTGGGGCTTTTCCTGGCCCTGCTGGTGGGGGTGGTGCTGGGGGGAGGCATCGTGCGGGTGGCCCGCTTCGCCCAGGTGGTGGTGCCCTTGAAGCTCCTTCTCTTTTTGGTGGCGGTGGTTCCCCTTCTGGTGGTTTACGGGGGCCAGATTCCAGAGGCCCTGGCCCTGGTCTTCCAGGCGGCCTTCAGCCCGGAGGCAGCCTTGGGGGGGGCGGCGGGGTATAGCCTCTTTGCCGCCATCAACGCCGGGCTTGGCCGGGGCATCTTCGCCAACGAGGCGGGCTTGGGCTCCGCGCCCATCGCCCACGCCCAGGCCCAGGTGGACCATCCCGTGCGCCAGGGCTTCTGGGGGGTCACGGAGATGTTCGTGAGCTTCCTGGTGACCAGCCTCACCGCCCTTACCTTCATCGCCTCGGGGCTTTGGCGAGGGGGAGGAAGCGCCACCGAGGTGGCAGGTGCCCTCTTTCAGGTCCATCCCCTGGGCGGGCTTATCCTGGCCGTCACCGTGGCGGTCTTCGCCCTGGGGACCATGGTCTCCTGGGGGTTTTACGGGGAGGAGGCCGCGGCCTTTATCTTCGGGGAGGGGATCCGCTGGCCCTACCGCCTCACCTTCGCCGTCTTGGCCTTCGTGGGGCCCTTGGGGGGCCTCGAGGCCTTCCTGGCCATCTCCGACACCCTAAACGGCCTCATGGCCATCCCCAACCTCCTGGGCCTCATCCTCCTGGGGCCGGTGGTGGGCCGGCTGGTCTACGGCTTCTTCCGGGGCGAGCCCTGGATACCACCCCGCTGACCGGCGGTTTTTCCAAGGGACGATTCTCGTTCAATGGAATAGCGCCCGTATGGCCTTTTCCAGCTCCTCCCCCGTTTTGCGGTCCAGGGTGAGCTTGACCTTGAGGGCCACCCGTAAGGCTTCCTCCTCGAGGGCCTCCCGGCTTTGGCACCCCTCCAGGCGGGCCACAAAGGGATTGGCCTTGGGGCCGAGCCGGGTTTTGAGGAGGCCCACCAGCTTCTGGCAAAGCTCCTTGGCGCCCTCCACGGGCAGGATCAAACCCCGCTTGAGAAGAGCGGCCAGGATGACGTAGGCCTCCTCCCCGAGGCCGCTTTCCCGCACCACCTCCTCCTCGGTGCGCCGACCGTCGCAGAGGGTGTAGACCCGCCACTCCTCTTGGGTGGGCTTCCAGTCGGTTTCCGGGGGATTGGGGTTACGGCGGAAGACCATGGCTACAAGGAGGCCACGATGGCGTCCACCAGGCGCAGGACCATGTAGACGAAGACCGCCCCCAAAAGGAGGATCAGGGAGAGGAGAAGGAGGAGGAGGCTACTGGGCTCGCTCCAGGTGAGGATCAGGACCACCAGGTAGGCAAGGGCGAAGAAGACGATGAGCCCGAGCATCTGCCCGCCCCTTTCCCCCATGACCCCGCCGGGGATGGCCCGCTTGAGCCGAAAGCCGTAAAAGACGTTGTACACCATGACCAAAAGGCCCAGGAGTAGCAAGAACTTTTCCATGGCCTTATTCTAGCCGTTCCATTCCCGAATAGGTATAAGCTCTCCTCCCTCAATACTTTTGCGCATGGGGCGATAACGGGTGTCAAACCAGATCTCCAGGACCGCCCGGTCCAGGCTCTTGGGGGCCACGATCTCCTTGCGCACGTAGTAGCCTCCTTCCACCGGGCTGATCTCCATGCTCTTGGAGAGCCTTAGCTCCACCACCTCGCCGCTTTTCGTGCGCACCCGCACCCGGAAGGCCAAAGGCCCTTCGGGCTTCACATGGGGGTCTTTGCGGAGGAACCACATGCCTAGGCCTCCTTGAGATCGGCCACCTGGGCCCCTGTGAGGGCCAGAAGCTCCTCTGGGGTCAGGGAGAAGAGGGCCTTGGGAGTACCCCCTGCAGCCCAGACCAGGGGGTAAGCCAGGAGGTCCGGATCCAAAAAGGCCGGAAGGGGGGTTTCGTGCCCCACAGGGGGCACCCCGCCGATGGCGTAGCCGGTCAGGGCGCGCACCTCCTCCGGGGTGGCCCGCCTCAGGGCTTCGCCCGTGGCCCTTTGGGCCTTGGAGGGGTCCAGGCGGTTTCTGCCGCTTATCAGGAAGAGGTAGGCCCCGTTTTCTCCCAGGAAGACCAGGCTTTTCACAATCTGACCCACCTCGGCCCCCACGGCCTCCGCCGCCTCCTGGGCAGTGCGGGTGGAGGTGGGAAGCTCCACCACCCTTAGATGGCCGAAGCCCTTTTCCTCCAACAACCTTTGCACCTTCTTTGCGGAAGGGGAGAGGCTCATAGGGCATAGAGGAGTTCGGCCAGCAGGGCCGTGCGCCGGGGGATCTCCGAGACCACCACGTACTCGGTCTTCTGGTGGGCGTCGCCCCCAAAGAGGCCGAGGCCGTCCAGGGTGGGCACCCCAAGGGCGGCGGTGAAGTTGCCGTCCGATCCCCCGCCCACCCGCCCCGGGCGCAAGGAGAGGCCCAGGGCCTCGCCGATGGCCCGGGCCTTTTCAAAGAGGGCCAGGCTTTCCGCCGTGGGCTCCATGGGAGGGCGGTTCAGGCCTCCGGAAAGCTCCAGCCTGGCCCCGGGGAGGATGGGGGTGAGGTTTTTGAGGCCCTCCTCCACCCGCTTCACCTCCTCCAGGGTCCAGGCCCGGAGGTCGATCTCCACCCAGGCTTCCTCCGCCACCACGTTGCTCACCGTGCCCCCCGCCACCACGTTGGGGCCCAGGGTGGTGCCCTTTGCCCGGTCCTCGAGGGCTGCCACCCTCACGATCTGGTGGGCGAGTTCCAGGATGGCGTTCACTCCCTTTTCCGGCTCCACCCCCTGGTGGGCAGCCTTGCCCAGGGCCTTAAGCCGGTAAAGCCCCACCCCTTTTCGGGCCACCTTGAGATCCCCTTCCGCCGTGGGGGGCTCGATGACCAACACCGCCCGGGCCTTTCTGGCGGCGGCCTCGATGAGGGGCCGGCTTTCCTTGGAGCCGATCTCCTCGTCCGGGGTGAAGAGGATTTCCAAAGGGGGAAGCTTCCTTCCCGCGGCCTCCGCGTGGCGGAGGGCATAGAGCAAGGCCACGATGCCCCCTTTCATGTCGTAGACCCCTGGCCCCACCGCCCGGTCCCTTTCCAGGCGGAAGGGCTCGGGAAAGCTTCCCCTGGGGTGGACGGTGTCGTAGTGGCAAAGCACCAGGACCGGGGCCCCTTCCCCTTCCCGCCTCAAGAGAAGGATGGGGCCCAAGGGAGTGTCCTTGCGGGAAAGCCGCCCCTGGAGGGGCCCGAAGGCCTCTTCCAGGAAGGCCGCCGCTTCCATTAGGCCCTTCAGGTCCTTGGAGGGGGATTCCCGGCGCACGAAGGCCTCGAGGTCCTTTAAAAACTCAGGGAGCTTCGCCTGCATCCAGGCTAGGGTTTCCATGGGCTCATTATGACCTAAGCCCAAGGGGCCTGGTGCCTCTTGGCAAGGGGGCCTCTCCGTGGTATAAAAGAAGGGTATGCCCTTCGGGGCCGGTTCACACGGAAGCGGGGAGTGAGGCTTCTCCCCCTCCTTTTCGTGTGGACGTGCGCAAAATGCGCCCGCCTTCCCTGGAAGGCGCGTAAGGAGGAAAGAGGCGGCATGGAAGAAAAGGCGACCCAGGTCAGCGAAGCCAACTTGACCCCAGGCCAGACCTTCAGCATGGAGGAGGCCCTTCAGGAAACCGAGGCCCGCTTGGAAAAGCGCGTGCGCCCGGGCCACATCCTGACGGGCAAGGTGGTCCTGGTGGGCTCGGAGGGTGTGGCGGTAGATATCGGCGCGAAGACGGAAGGCATCATCCCCTTTAACGAGCTTACGGAGAAGTCCCTTCCCGAGGAGGAGCTAAAGGCCCTTTTGAAGCCCGGGGATCTGGTGCGGGTCCAGGTGATCAAGGTGGACCCCGAAACGGGCCAGGTCCTTCTTTCCCGCAAGCGGGTGGAGGCCACGGAGCACTGGGACCGCATCCGGGAGCTTTATGAGAAGGGCGAGCCGGTGACCGTCACCGTGAAGGAGAAGGTCAAGGGGGGCGTGGTTGCCGACCTGGATGGCGTGTCCGCCTTCATCCCCGCTTCGCAGCTGGACCTCAAGCGCATCCCCAACCTGGATGCCTACGTGGGCCAGCAGATCCTGGTAAAGATCATCGAGTTTAACCGCAAGAAGGGGCGGGTTCTCCTCTCCCGTCGGGCGGTTTTGGAAGAGGAACAGAAGCGGGCCAAGGAGGCCTTTTTCCAAAGCCTGCAGCCCGGCCAGGTGGTGGAGGGTACGGTGGTGGACGTCACCGACTTCGGGGCCTTCGTGAACCTGGGCCCGGTGGACGGCCTGGTGCACCGTTCCGAGATCACCTGGGGGCGGTTTAACCACCCCAAGGAGGTCATCCACAAGGGGCAGAAGGTGCGGGCCCAGGTGGTTTCCGTGGACCCCGAGAAGGAGCGGGTCAACCTTTCCATCAAGGCCCTGATCCCCGATCCCTGGACCACCGTGGCCGAGAAGTACCCGGTGGGAAGCCGGGTTCGGGGCAAGGTGGTGGGCCTCACCCAGTTCGGGGCCTTCGTGGAGGTGGAGCCTGGCCTCGAGGGGCTCATCCACATCTCCGAGCTTTCCTGGACCAAAAGGCCCAAGCATCCCTCCGAGGTGGTGAAGGAGGGGGACGAGGTGGAGGCGGTGGTGCTGAGGCTGGATCCCGCCGAGCGCCGCCTCTCCCTGGGCCTCAAGCAAACCCAGCCCGATCCCTGGCAGCTCCTCACCGAGAAGTATCCCCCGGGCACCGTGGTGAAGGGCAAGATCACCGGGATCACCGACTTTGGGGTCTTCGTGGAGCTGGAACCCGGCATGGAGGGGCTGGTCCACGTTTCCGAGCTGGATCACGGGCGCATTGAGAACCCCGCCGCCCTCTTCAAGAAGGGGGAGGAGATGGAGGTGGTGGTCCTCAACATCGACCCCGTGGAGCAGCGGATCTCCCTCTCCCGCAAGCGCCTGCTGCCCCCGCCTCCTCCCAAGACCGAGGAGGAGCGGCCCCGCCGGGCCAAGGGCAAGGAGGCCCGGGGCAAGAGGAAGCCCGGACCCCGCCGGGAGGAGCGCCGGGAGTACGAGTACGGGGCGGTGGCCGAGTACAACCTGTACGATGCCTCGGCGGTGCCCACGGCAAGCGCCAGCGTGAAGCTGGGCGACCTCTACGGCGACCTGCTGGCGAGCCTGGGCCTCGAGGAGGAAAAGTCCTCTTAGGCTGAAGGATTATGCAAGGGCCCCCGCCACAGGCGGGGGCCTTCCTTCTAGTAGGCCAAGGGGCCTAGGCCTTGTGCGGGGCTTCCTCCTTTCCGTAGAAGATGCGGAGCAGGGTGTAGGAAACGATGTAGGTGAGCAAGGGCCCGCCCAGAACCAGGGTCCAGAGCACAGCGTTGTTCCCCAGGATGGAGCCCTGTTGCTGGAAGTCGATCTTGTACCCGGCCAGGGTAGCCATGAGGAAGAAGACCAAAAGGGCCAGGATGACACTGGTGCGCACCGGATGCTCCGAGGGAAGCTCCATGTAGCGCATCTTGTCCTTGCGGGTGTCCACGAAGGGCAAAAGAAGCCCCACCAGGGCCAGGATCCCCGGGATCACCACCCCCCCGATGAACTCCGGTCCTATGGTGGCCCCGAAGAGGTGGAACTCCCAGCTGGAGGGGATGATCTGCAGGATGCCGTAGATCCAGAGGAAGTACCAGTCGGGCTTGACCGCCGGGGTGTTGGGGGTGGGAGGGCCGAAGGCCTCGATGGGGTGGGCCAGGAAGGCCCCGGCGATCATGGTCATGATGCCCACGTACAGGGCGAAGAGGATGCCCATCATCACCAGCTGCTGGGGGTACATGGGCACGCCGAGAATCCTTCCAGGGGCCACCCTTTCCGCATACCGGGGCTGGGTGTGCTTCTGCTTCATCATGATGGCCATGTGCGCCCCGATGAGGGCCATGAGAAGCAGGGGCAGCCAGAGGACGTGGAGACTGTAAAGCCTGGGGATGGACTTCTCCGAGCCCGGGAACTCTCCCCCGAACATCACCTGGGCCAGGGTGGTACCCACCCAGGGGATGGAGTTTGCGATCCCGTAGCCGATGCGGGTGGCGGTGACCGCGTAGTTGTCGTAGGGAAGGGCGTAGCCGGTGAAGGCGGTGACCACCGCCAGGCCCAAAAGGACCAGGCCCACCAGGTAGTTGAGTTCCCGGGGTTTCTTGTAGGCCCCCGAGAGGAGAATGCGGAGCATGTGCAGGAAGGCGGCGGCGATCATCACGTGGGCCGACCAGTGGTGGAGGCTACGGATCACCGCCCCGAAGGGAAGGCTGTCTATGTAGAGAACACTGGCGTAAGCGGCGGGCACGGTGCGGCCGTCGGGGAGCTTCACCTCCCGGATGGAAGGCTCAAAGTTCAAGGTGAGGAAGATGCCGGTGAGCACCAGGACGATGAAGGCGAAGAGGGTGATCTCCCCCAGGAAGAAGGAGTGGTGCACCGGGAAGGCCTTGCGCAAGACCTTCTGGTAAAAGCCTGTGAGGTCTAGGCGTTCGTCTAACCACTTGTACATGCTTCCCTCCTAGACGTGGCGGCAGAAGCCCGCTTCCGCCTTCACCCCCACCTCGCCCAGGAACTCCCCGGCGGCCACCAGGACGCCTTCTTCCACCTTAAGGGGAAGCTGGGGGACAGGCCTGGGCGGGGGGCCGGCGATGACCCTGGCCCCGTGGGCGAGGTCATAGATTCCACCGTGGCAGGGGCAAAGGCCCGCTTTCTTGTCCGCCACCCACTGGCTCACGATGCAACCCAGGTGGGTGCAGACGGCGGAGTAGGCCACGATCCCTTCCACCCCGTTCTGGGCCACCTCCGGGGAAAGCTCACCCGGGTTGTACCGCACCACCAAGACGGTGTTCTTGGCCTCGCCGCTTTTCACCACCTTGGTCTTGGGGTCCATGGGGTAGGCCAGAACGAAGGGGTCGCCGGGCTTGAGCTCCTCGGGGCGTATGGGCTTGGGCTCCCCCCCGCCTTGGGCGTAGACCAGGATGTCCCCCGGCTTCAGGGGTTCCTTCTCCGGGGTGACCTCGGCCTTGGGGCGCAGGCTCGCCCCCACGTAGAAGGCGGAAACCAGGGAGAGGCCGATTCCGGTGCCGATGGCGGTCTTCAGGAAAAGCCGCCTGCGGGATCTTTGCAAGCGAATCTCGCGTTCGTCCATGCTTCACCTCTTACCAGGGGAAGTGGCTCTTCTCCTCCTCGGTGACCACCTCGTCCCGGCCGAAGAACTTCTTGTAAATGCCAAAAAGGGCGGCCACCACCAGGCTGATGGCTCCGAAGACAAAGCCCTGGAGCCAGGTGGGGTTGTGGCCGGTCTGGGCGGAGTAAACGATGAGGCGCACGAAGAAACCGGAAAGGGCGGTGAGGAGGAGGACCAGGATCACCCCTACTGCCACCGGAGCCGTGGAAGGGGTGGGGAAATGGCGGCCGGGGCGCAGCTCTACTCCCTCCAACCAGTAGGACACCAGGCCGATGAGGCCGTAGAGAAGGAAGACGGCGCCGAAGGCCATCAGCCCGATCTGGCCCACGGAAAGCTCCTCTGGAGTGTGGCCCAGGAGGCGGGCGATGTGGAGCCCATCCAGGTAGGCCATGTAGAAGAGGCCTGCGGCCAGGATGAGGGCGAAGGTGGGTACGATGGGGTCATTGCGGTACATACCTTAGCCCTCCTTATTCCACCGGGCCGAAGCTGTTGCCGAAGCTGTTGCGGATGTAGGTGGCCACGGCCTTGAGGTCCTCGTCCGAGAAGGCGGCGCCCACCGCTGGCATGGCCCCACGGCCGTTTTTGATGGTGTTCAGGACCAGCTGGGTGTCTTTGAGGTTGGGATTTCCCGCCAGAGCAGGAAAGGCAGGGGGCATCCCCTGGCCGTTGGCCTGATGGCAGGCGACGCAGTTGGCCTCGTAGATGGACTTGCCCTTTTCCATGAGGGCTTGGTCCACGTTGGCGGCTTGGCCAGCGCCTTCCTTGGGAGCCTGGGCTTCCTGGGCTGGGGGGGCCAGCTCGGCCGCCACCTTCTCCGCCGTAGGGGAAAGGGCAAAGTAGGCCCAGATGCCGCCCAGCACGATCACCGAGGCCACCACGTACCAGATGGGGTTGAAGCGCACCGGCTCCACGGGGAGCTCGGGTTCCCCCACGGCCAGGCGGAGCTCGAGGGTCCCCGCCACCTCTCCCCCCTCGTCCAGGCCCAGGACCATCACGTCGGGGTAGTTGTTAACGGTGAAGGGGATTTCTCGAATCTCCTCGCCTCCGCCGCGGAAGTGGGTTACCACCCGCAGGACATGTTCCCCGTCTGGGATCTTTCGGGTGTCCAGGTTTAGCCGGTAAGGGGGTTCCTTCAGAACCGCCAGGGGCTCGCTGGCCCCGTCCAGGTACACCTCAATCCGGTCTACGACCATTCTGCCTCCCTTTGTGAAGGGGGGTACAAACCCCCACTCCACTACTATAAGCGTACCCTGGCAAGGACAGATGTCCCCGCTTATGGAAGGGGAGGCTCAGGAGGCAAGGAGGGCCTGCAGACGGGAAAGGCTCTGGCGTACTCCTTGGATGTTCCCACCCACCTCGAGGGCCGCGGTGGCAGGGAAGCTCCTCAGCCGGGGGGCCAGCCTTTCCCAGGGCACGGCTCCCGTGCCCACGGGCAGGTGGTCATCCCGGCGGGCGTGGTTGTCGTGGAGGTGCAGGTGAAGAAGCCTATCCCCCAAGGCCTCCCAGTAGAGGAAAGGACCCAGGGGACCTAGCTCCACCAGGGCGTGGCCCACATCCAGGCAGAACCCGTACTGGGGGAAGCGATTCAGGAGGGCCCTTAGCTCCTCCGGGCCCCGGAGGAGATCCTCCTCGGCAAGGGCCAGGTTTTCCAAAGCCACGGGGAAGGGCAGGGGAAGGAGGGCGGAGAGGGTCTTTTCCAGGGTCTCCCGGGCCAGGCTTATGGCCATGGGGTGGCGCACGGGTACCTGGCCGGTGTGGAGGACCCCCACCTTGGCCCCCAGGGCCTCGCCAAACTCCAGGGCCCGCTTGAGGCGCTCCTCGGCCAAGGCACGGACGCTGGGGATGAGGCTGGCTGGGTTCATCTCCACGAAGGGAAGGTGCAGGGTGAACCCCACCCCCAGGGCTTCCCCCGTGGCCCGCAAGGTCTTGGCGTCGGGAAGGGGCAGGACCTCGTGCAAGTCGTAGGGAACCTCGAGGTCCAGCCCCAGCTCCGCCGCCAGGCGGAAGGCTTCCTCATAGCCCATCTCCGCATTGAAGGGACTGAAACCTAGGCGCATCCCTGCCATTTTAGGGTTTTTATGGAGGAGCTAACCCCTTCTCGCCCTATTGTGCCCCTTAGGTACTCCCAGACGTGGCTTGGAGGAGGGGTTTATCGGGGTCCCCACCCTGGCAGAGCCAGGGTGGAGTGGTATTACCGGATGGCCTCCGCCTTCCGCTGGGCTTCCTCCAGGGCCTTCTGGGGAGGAACCCCGCCCTTTAGGGCTTTTTCCAGGGCTTCTGCCAGGACGCCGGCCCAGGCGGAGAACTGGGGAATGCGGGGGCGTTCCTGGGCGTGGGCGATCTGCTCGAAGGCCACCTTGCGGAAGGGGTTTTCCCGGTAGAAGCCCTCCAGGAGGGGGATGGCCGACTTGCGCACGGGCACGTAGTAGCTGGCCTCCACCCAGCGGGCCACGTTTTCGGGCTCCATCAGGTACCTCCAAAACTCCAGGGCACCCCGCACCTGGGCCTCCGTGGCCCCCCGCAGGACCACCAACTGGGCCCCGCCCATGGGTACCTTGCCCCCGGGTTCCCGGGGTACCGGGGCCACCCCTAAGGTGAAGGCGAAGGAGAAGTTTTCTGCAGCGGGCCAGTTGGCGATGGAGGCCATGACCATCATCCCCTTGGTGCGCACGAAGTCCAGCTGGGCGAAGGTGGCCTCGGCCATGCTCCTTGCGGAAAGGGCCCCGGCGCGGTTTAAGCGCACCAGCATCTCCAGGGCCTCGAGGGCCTCCTTGGAGGTGAAGTTGGGCTTGCCTTCCCACACCAGGTTCCCCCCCCGGCTGGTCACCATGGCCTCAAAGAGCCAGGCCTGGGGGTCGGTGACGAAGATGAAGCCCTTGGCCTGGCGGGAGGTGAGGGCCTTGGCCACCTCCTCAAACTCCTTCCAGTTCCTCGGGGCTTTAAGCCCCTTGGCCCGGAAGACGTCCAGGTTGTAAAAGAGAACCGGGGTGGAGGTGTTTAGGGGAAGGCCGTAACGCTTCCCCTCCATGACCCCGTAGTTCCAGGCGGGTTCAAAGAGATCCTCCAGGAAGGCGCGTTCCAGGTTCAGATAACCATCCAGGGCCAGGGCCCGGCCTTCCCCCACCAGCCGGGGGAAGAAGCTGATTTCCGCCTGGAAAAGCACGGGCTGGCTTCCCGTGCGTAGGGCGGCCACCAGCTTGGTTTCGGCATCCCGGTAGTCCCCTGCATACTGGGGTACCACCCGGTAGAGCCCCTGGCGGGCGTTGAACTCCTGGGCGAAGGTGGAAAGAAGCCTCCCCGCGGGGCCATCCATGGAGTGCCAGAAGGAAACCTCCGTGCGGGTGCCGGCCTGGGCCAAGGCCAGGGGAAGGAGGAGAAACCCTAGGGCCAGAGCTAAGGGCTGTTTCATGGGGGGGATTTTACCATCCCAAAAGTCAAGCCTGGGTCAGGGGCTTCTTTAGCGCCTCTCCACCCCCATGGCCTTCCTCTGGGCCTCCTCGAGGGCCATCTGGGGCTTCACCCCCTGCTTCAGGCTTCGTTCCAGGGCTTCCTCCAGATAGCTATACCAGACCACCAGCTCCGGGTCCTGGCTCCAGGGGCGCCCCACCTCCGCCTGGGCGAAGACCGCCTGCCTTTCGGGGTCTTTCAGGAAATCGGCAAGCTCCCTTTCCGCTTCTTTTCGCAAGGGCAGGTACCAGGTGGTCCGCACCCACTCCGCCTGGCGTTTGGGTTCCAGGAAGTGGAGCCAGAAGGCCACGGCTCCCTGGGCCTGCTCCGGGCTTGCCCCCTTGAGCACCGCCAAAGCTGCCCCGGAAAGGGGTACCGCACCCCCTTCCCGCCGGGGCAGGGGGGCCAGGCCCACGCTAAAGGGCAGGGAGGTTTGGGCCAGCACCACCGGCAAGGCGGTGGTGGGTCCGATTCCCATGAAGGCCTTGGTGCGCAGGAAATCGGCCACGGCGAACTGGGCCTCGGCCAGGTTTCTGGCCTGGGCGTGCCCCTTCTGCACCATGCGGTAAAGCATCTCCAAAGCCTCCACCACCTCCTTGGAGGTGAAGGCGGGAAGCCCATCCTTGACCAAGCTTCCCCCCAGGCTCATGACGATGGCGTTGAAGCTCCAGATGTCCGTGGAGATAACAAGCCCCTTGCTGGTGCGGCTGGTGAGCCTGCTGGCGGCTTCCTCCACCTCGGCCCAGGTCCTGGGGGGCTTAAGGCCCCGGGCGCGGAAGGCATCCTTGTTGTAGTAGAGGACGGGCACGGATAGCCCCAAGGGAAGGCCATAGGTCTGCCCCCGGACCTGGGTGGTTCGCATCATCTCCGGATAGAGGTCCCTGGGCAGGTTCTGGAGGTAGGGGTTCAGAGCCAAGGCCACCCCTTCCTGGGCCAGGCGGGGGAGGAAGGAAAGCTCCCCGTGGAAAAGGACTGGGGCACCCCCCGAGCGCAAGGCGGCCAGGAGCTTTACCCCTGCCTCCCGGTAGTCCCCCACGTAGCGGGCCTCAATCCGGTAGGTGCGCTGGGACTTGTTGAAGCTTTTTATGGCCTCCTCCAGGACGGTATTCCCTGGGGGGCCTGCCGTGTGCCAGAAGGGGATGACCACCTGGCCCTGGGCCAGGGTGGCGACGATCAGGGAGAGGGATAGAAACCGCCTCATCCCCTAAAGGTTATCCCGCCCGGGGTGAGAGGGCTGAGAGAGAGCCTTTTAAGGAAGGGTTCGGCCTGCCGGTAAAGGGTTTCCCGAAGGGTGAGGAAGCGCTCCCGGGCGGAGGGGCCTGGGAAGCCTGGGGGAAGGAGCTCGGGGGGAAGAAGAGGGTCCAGGAAAAGGAGCTTGCGCATCTCGTGCACCAGACGGGTCAAGGTCCGGAAGGCCAAAAGGGGGTCCTCGAGCACCGGGGGCACGCTGGAGAAGAGGGTTTGGTAATGGGCCGAGGCCTCCTTAAGGGAAAAGGCGCGGAGCACTTCCTCCTTCGGCCCGAGGTGTTCCGCCCGGAAGAGGGTGGCGGAAAGCCCGTAAAAGGCGAGGAGCTCTTGGGTGGCGGCGAGGTCCACCCCCGCCCCCAGGTAGACCCCGCTTTGCAGGCTGCCGTAGCCCAAAAGGGCCATCTCCCGCCGAAAGCGTTCCCTTTCCCCCCGCTCCTTTGGGCCTTCCGGCAGGACCAGGAGGAAACGCCCGTCCCAGGAGGTCCTGGCCTCGTAGAGGCGCCGCCGAACCTGGCGCACCTGCCAGTAGACCCGGTTGGAAAGGGCGTAGTAGGCGATGCGCCCCCGCCGCTCCGGCACTACCCAGCCCCTTTTGGCGCTCCGGGAGAGGGCCGCCCTCACCGCTGCCTCGGAGAAGCCCAGGACCTCCATCATGGTGATGAGGTCCCGCACCCGGGCGCGCCGTTCCGGGTAGATGTATTCCACAAAGAGGGTGAAGATGGTGGACCTGGCCCGCATCAGAGGGTTGGCTCCAAAAGGCGTTCCTTGTATTCCTTAAGGGCGGCCTCGAGGAAAGCCGCCAGGGGCATGCTTCCCAGGTTCCCCCGGTGCCGTCTGCGGACGCTCACCGTGCCCTCGGCCTTTTCCCTGTCCCCCACCACCAGGACATAGGGCACCTTCTGCACCTCGGCGTCGCGGATACGGGCCTGCATGCGCTCGGGGCGGAGGTCGGCCTCGGCCCTGAGGCCCGCTTCCTTGAGCTTAAAGACCACCTCCTTGGCGTAGTCCTCCTGTTTTTCCGAAACCGGCACCACCACCACCTGCACCGGGGAAAGCCAAAGGGGGAAGTCCCCGGCGAAGTGCTCGATGAGGATGCCGATGAAGCGCTCCAATGAGCCAAAGGGGGCGCGGTGGATCATGACAGGGCGGTGTTCGGCCCCATCCGGCCCCACATAGGTGAGGCCGAAGCGCTCAGGGAGGTTGTAGTCCACCTGGATGGTGCCGAGCTGCCACTCCCTTCCCAGGGCGTCCTTCACCACGAAGTCCAGCTTGGGGCCGTAGAAGGCGGCATCCCCTTCCTCCACCGTGTAGTGGAGACCAGCTTCCAGGGCTGCCTCCTCAATCTGCCTTTCCGCCAGGGACCATTTAGCCTCGTCCCCCACGTACTTGTCGCTTTTGGGGTCCCGGGTGCCGATGCGGGCCCTATAGTCCTTAAGGCCCAGGGTGGAAAGCACCTTCAGAACCAGGTCCAAGACCCCCAAAAACTCCTCCTTCACCTGCTCGGGGGTACAGAAGAGGTGGGCGTCGTCCTGGGTGAAGCCCCGTACCCGGGTCAAGCCCAGAAGCTCCCCCGCCTTCTCGTAGCGGTAGACGGTGCCGAACTCGGCAAGCCTCAAGGGAAGCTCCCGGTAGGAGCGCTTCTTAAAGGCGTAGATGCGGATGTGGTGGGGGCAGTTCATGGGCTTTAAGAGGTACTCCTCCTCCTCGCCCCTTTCCTTGAAGCTGATGGGGGGGAACTGACTTTCCGCATAGTAAGGGTAGTGGCCGCTGGTGCGGTAAAGCTCGAGGCTCCCGATATGGGGGGTGGTGACCAGCTGGTAGCCCCGCTTGATCTGCTCCTCCCGCATGAAGGCCATGAGCTCCTCCCGGATCACGTTCCCCTTGGGAAGCCAAAGCACCAGCCCCTTCCCCACCATGGGATCGATCAGGAATAGCTCCAGCTCCCGCCCTAAGCGGCGGTGGTCCCGCTTTTTGGCCTCCTCCAGCTGCCAGAGGTATTCCTTTAGCTCCTCGGCGGTGCGGAAGGCTACCCCGTAGACCCGCTGAAGCATGGGTCTTTTCTCGTCCCCCCGCCAGTAGGCCCCCGCCACGTGGGTGAGCTTGAAGTGGGGGGGGATGCGGCCCGTGGAGGGGACGTGGGGGCCGCGGCAGAGGTCGGTGAAGCCGTAGGCCTCGTCCCCCTGCTGGTAGAAGCTGATCTCCTCGCTCTCGGGAATCTCCAGGATGAGCTCCGTCTTGTAGGGGTCCTTCCCCCGGTAGCGGGCGAGGGCCGCTTCCCGGGAGAGGACGAAGCGCCTTAGGGGGAGGTCCCGCCTGAGGATCTCCCGCATCTTCTCCTCTATGGCGGGAAGGTCCTCGTCGGAGAGGGGCTCGGGGGCTTCTATGTCGTAGTAAAAGCCCTTCTCAATCACGGGCCCCACCCCGAGCCTCACGCTTTCCGGGTCATAGCCCTTCTGCCGGAAGAACTCCTTCACCGCCTGGGCCAGGACGTGGGCCAGGGTGTGGCGGAAGAGGGTCTGGAACTCGGGGTCCTTCTCCGTGAGGAGGCGCACCCTGGCCCCCTCGGGGAGGGGCTTCAAGAGGTCGTAAAGCTCCCCGTCCACGATGGCCCCCACCGCCCGCCGCTCCCAGCCCTCCCCCAGGGCCCGGGCCACGTCCTTCGCCGTGGCCCCCGGGGGGAGCTCCAAGGGCTTGCCGTCTGGAAGGTAGACCGTCATGGCCTCTACTATATCCCCTGTTCACGCCCCGTTCAGGCTCCGTTCAGGCCCCCGGGGCTACCCTGGCCCTGGCCTGACGGGGCCCGGGCAACTTGGAGAAAGGGGGTGAAAGGCGTGGGGGAAGCGCGGTCCTGGGAAGCTAAAGGAAGCCTTAAGGCAAGGGCGGCTGGGCTTGACATGAGGGAGGGGTGTGCGTAAGATTAGCCTCGGATGCCGCGCGAGAAGGGATTCAAAAGGAGCGGGCCCGGCCCGCGCGGCGCCGGAGCCGGGAAGGGCAACGGCGGAAACCTTTCCGGGCGAACGCAGAGAAAGGGAGGTAAGAGGCTATGAAGGGAACGCGGCTCAAGACTCTAGGTTTCGCCCTGTTGGGCGGCCTGGCCCTGCTCTTCGCGGGGTGCGGGCAGCAGGCGCAGACGCCGCCCAGCACGGAGCCCACCACCATCGCGCTGGAGGGTTTGTATGACTCCAACACCTTCTCTCCGGTGGACCCCAACAACGTGTCCTCGCTCGTCATCGTGCGGGCCAAGGTGGCCCTGGGCTCGGTGGTGCCGGACAAGGTCCAGTTCCTCCTGGACGACAACGTGGAGTACGAGGTGAGCTTCGGCGCGGCCACCCAGGGGGTGCGGCCCCAGCAGGCCACCTACACCTTTGAGTGGAACCTGAACACCGCCGCCCTGGCCAACCTGGCGCCCAAGTACCTCAACGGCGCCCACAGCGTGAAGGCCCGGCTGGTGAAGGGCGGCAATGTGGTGGCCACTACCGAGGCGAGTCAGGTGGTGTTCAACAACCCCGACTTCGCCGTGGTGAAGCTCTCGGGGAACGCCGTTAACAAGGGGGGCGACCGCTACTACGGCGGCGGGCCCGTGACCGTGGAGGTGGTCCCGGTCCTCTACTCGGGCAAGGCGGTCCAGAGCGTGACCTTGAACTTCACCGGGTCCGGGATTGACCTTAACCCCGACGTCTCCGGCACCCAACCCGTGAAGACCCTCACCAGCGCGCCCTACGTCTTCACCATCCCCTACAACGCTGCTAACAAAGTTGCTACGCTGAACGGGGCCACCTTCCTTTCTGGGAGTGGTGTAGTTACCGTTACCTACACCGACTCCACTTCCTTCAACAACCGGGTTTGGGCGGTCCTGGACGGCTCGGACGTGCTGGTGGATTCCACCGGGCTCTTCTCCAACAACCCGCCCTTTAGCTTGGCCGACCTGAAGGTGGACTTCTACATTATTAACGCCGCGGGGGCCACTGCCCTCGTCTGCAAAGGCACTACCTCCCTGCCCTCTGGTGGGTTCGCCACCTCCGGCAACCTGAAGGCGGGGCTTAACGGGTACACGGCGGATGCCGGCGTGGGCGGCGATACTCTGGTGGTGGACGTGAAGACCACCACAAACACCACCGTCCTCACGGACAGGGAGATCGCCATCAGCGGTTCCGGGTGCGCCAACGCAGGGGCCCTCAGCGGGCTTTCCGAGGGCGGGTTCTTCCGGGTCCACGTCAAGGCGGTGAAGGACGCCCTGGGCAACACCTACACCTTCTCCCCTGCCTATCTGAGCAACGCCTTCGGCATTGACGACACGAAGCCCACCGTGGCCCTCGCCACCGGGTACACCAACCAGGCCTACTTCAACTCCGCTTCCCTGAACACCGGGTCTGTCGCGGGCGCCGACCTCAACGGCAACTCGGTGGGCGCGACGATCGCCGGCTGGCTGAACGTGAACGACCCGACGAGCGGGACGCCGCCCGTGGCCTCCGGGATCAACACCAACGGGTACATCTGGAAGGTGAACGGCGAGACGATCACAACTGTCACCACCAACCAAATCCCTGGCCTGAACGACATCTCCGCCACCCTCGGGAGCGCGCCCCAGGGCTACTACACCCTCACCGTCCAGGCCACGGACAACGCCGGGAACGTCTCCGACCCGGTGACGCTCCAGGTCCTCTACGACAACACCGTCCCCAACGTGGTCTTCATCCAGCCCACGGTTACGGCGCTCACCGGCGGCACGAGCTTCACCGCCACCGCCAGGGCCACGGACAACGCCGACCTGCGCTGGGGCAGGGTCTACTGGAGCTACGGCTCTTCTATTCGCTTTGAGGCCTTCTCCTCCACGCCCAAGGCCTTCGGCGCCCCCGGCGTGACCTCTCAGGACTACAGCGGCACGCTCACCGCCTTGAAGCCCTCTTCTTTGGTCGGCGACTTCAGCCTCTTCGCCTGGGTCCAGGATATGGCCCGGAACGTCCCCGCCACCAGCACCCTTGCCCTCAGCGTCACCCCGGCGAACGCGAACACCGCGGGCTCCTTGTCCTCCGTCACTGAGACGCCGGACATTACCCAGATGAGCGGCGGCTCCACCACCCTGACCGTTACGCACACCGGTGGCACGGCCCAGGTGAAGGCCATCCACGTCTACCTCTGGAGCAATAGCGCTGGCGGCTTCGACTACTACGACTACGTGGCCGACGCGAGCCCCATCGGCGGCGGGCAGTACGCCGTGGTCGTCACCGCGCCGGCGAACCTCTCCACCCCGAGCGTCCTCTTCGTGGTGGAGTACGACAACGGCCTGGCCCTGGGGTACACCTACAACTACGACAGCGGCGCGTTTACGTCGGTTTTCTAGGCAACCCTAGTGGCAGCCCCCGGCCCCCCTGGAGGGGCCGGGCGTTTTTTTCCCTACCATGGGCCTCCCCGGGAGGTTAAGTACCCCGCCCTGGTGGGGGCCCCCGGAAGGCTTCCCCGCAACCTTGGCCAGGGCATCCTGTGTTACGAAACCCAGGTGCGGGCGCTTAGCCCAAGCCCCGGGCGGCCTCACCCCTCCTCGGGAAGCCTTCTCCCCAGGAGGAGGGCCAGGGCGTAAAGCCCCGCGGCCAGGAGGAAGAGGGCGGGAAAGCACAGGCGGTCCACCAGGTATCCCCCGAGAACCGGGGAGAAGGCGAAAACCCCTGCCACGGTGTTGGCCAGGCCGATGAAAGCGCTCCGCTCCCCGGGCGGGGCCAGGTTCAGGAGGTAGGTGGTGGTGGAAAGGCCCAAGGCGGCCAGGTAGGCCCCCTGGAGGAGGAAGACCAAACCGAAGAGGTGCCGGGGTAGGAGAAGGGCCAGAAGGGGAGTGAGGAGGGCCAGGAAAGCCCCGGCCTGGAGCACCCCCTTGGAGCCCCGCTCCGCCAGCCTGGCCCAAAGCAGGTTGGAAAGGGTGAAGGAAAGGGCGTAAAGGGAGAGGTAAAGGCCCAGCTCCTGTCCCTGTCCCAGGGTGCGCACCGCATACACCGCATAAAAGGGCTCGGCCATCCCCGCAAGGCCCAGGAGAACCCGCACCCGGAGGTAGCGGCGGAAGCCTTGGTGCTGGAGGGGCAGGCGCAGGGAGATCCTTTCCTCCTTGGGGGGTTCTTCCGGCTCCCGGGTGAGGCCGAAAAGGTACCAGCCCATGCCAAAGGCCAAGGCTCCCAGGGCGAAGAGGAGGGCGTAGGGAAGGGGAAAGGGAAGGGGAAGGGCAAGGATTCCCCGGACCCCGAAGCCCGCCAGGAAGGCCAGAAGCCCTCCGATGAGGTTCCGGGCGGAGAAGAGGTGGGCCCGGCGCTCCACGGGCGTGGTCTTGGCCACCACCTCCCAGAAGGGGAGGCTACTGACCCCGGTGAAGAGGGCATTCAGGAGAAGGCCCGCGAGGAAGCCCGCAAGGAGGAGGTGGGGCCAGGGACCCAGGAAGAAGGTGGCCAGGGCCATGAGGATCACCCCGGAAAGCCTTAGGGCCGCCACCTTCCGGTAGAGCACGATCTTCCGGGGAAGCCTCGCCACCCAGGGGGCCAGGAAGGCCTGGGGGATCATACCTCCAGCCTGCAGCAAGGCGGGGAGGAGGCCGATTAAGGCTCCCGGGGCCCCCAGCTTGGCGGCGAAGCTGGTGAGGACGATGTTGGGGTTCAAGAAGGTATCCCCCAGCCACACCAGCCAGCCGTTGAGCACCGCCAGGCGGTAGTTGCGCTCCCGAAGGTCTAAGATGGTGAGGATGCTGCTTCTTCCTTCCCTTGGGCCCTTCCACATCCTGCATCCACGCTACAACGCCGCCACGGTGCTGGCCCTTTTGGAAAAGGCCGGTGCCCTCGTCCTCTACCTGGCCTCCCACTCGGAGGAAAGCCTGCGGGAAGGGCTTTGGCGGGAGGAGGACCCCCTTCTCTTTCACCTGCTTCCCTGGGCGGAGGCGAGGGGCATCCCTGTGGTGGCCCTGGACGAGGAGGCGCACCTTAAGGAGGAAGCCGAGGCCTTCCGCCAAGCCCTAGCCCAGCATCCCTTGGGTAAGCCCCATCTGGAGAGGATGCACGCCTTTGACCAGGAGCTTTTGCAGCTCCTCAAGACCCCCCTTACCCCGGAGGTCCTGGGCTCCCAGGCCTTCCTGGACCATCTGGGCCAAATCTACGAGGGGTACGCCCAGACCTTCGGGGAAGGTCCGGCCACGGGATTCCGGGCCCGCCGCATGGAAAGGGTGGCGGAGGCTTTGAGGGGCCGGGAAGGGGTAGTGGTGGCGGAGCTTCTGGACTACCTCCTTCTGGCCAAGAGCTTTCCCGAGGCCTTGCCCAAGGCCCATGAGCCCACGGAGAAGGAACGCCAGAGGGCCCTTTTGGACCGGGCCTGGCAGCTTAGGGAGGAGGACGACTGGGCGGGGCTCTTGGAGGAGCTCTTCCAAATAGGGGATCCCGAGGCCCTGTACCTGGCGGCCCAGATCTACCTGGCGGCCGGGGAGTGGCAGGAGGCCTTAAGCCTCATGGAGGAGGTGTTCCGCATGGACTTCCAGCACCCCGGCTACCTGCCGGGCTACGTGCTGGCCCGCTTTGGCCAGCTATTGGACCTGGCGGGGGAGCGGGAAAGGGCTCTGAGGGCCTACCGGGGGGTCCTGGCCCTCTCCTGGGCTCCGGAGGAGGCTAGGGCCATTGCCCTGGCTGGGTTGAGGGCACCTTTCCGGCTCCTTTCTTGAGGTTGGGGCGGGAGGCGAATCGGGGCATTTGTCCCGAGGAGGGTTGCCTACAATGAAAACATGGAGGTGGAGATTCGCCGTGCCCGCCACGCCGCATACCTCCGCCTGGCCGCGGCCCACGCGGGGCCCCTGGGGCCTGCCCTTTTAGGGCATCCCGAGCTGGCTCCCCTGTACTCCAAGGCCTATGCGGCCTGTGGGGGTGCGGAGGGGCTTCCCTGTGCTGGGGTGGGGGGGGAGCCCAGGGTGTGCGTGGTGCGGCGGCTGGAGCATCTGGCCTACAGCGCCCTGCGGGGGGGCAAGCGCCGGCGGGAGCAGGAGAAGGCCATGGTGGAAGGGCTTCTGGTGTGCATGGGCCACCTGACCCGGGAGTTTCCCCCCGAGTTTACCCCGGTCCTCGAGGCCACCCGCAAGGCCCTGGAAAAGGACCTGGAGTATCTTCGCAAGGAGCTTTCCGAAAGGGAAACGAGCCGGGTTTCCTGAGGTGGGAAACCCGCCAAGATCAAAATGAAGAAGGCGCCCTTTGGCCCCTGGCGCTTTAAATCACGTGGTACATCCTACCCAGGATCAGCATCAGGGCCACGGTGCTGGCGGCCAGGACGATGAGCATCAACATAAAGAGGATAAAGCGCAGGTCAAAGGTTTCCCCCTCGGTGGTGAGCACGCGGGGGTTCAGGATCAGGTAGAAGAGCAGGGTAACCAGGGCCGCTCCCAAGGCAAACAGCGCGATGTACACCATATTCTCCCTCCTGTTACCAGAGGCTGAGAAGCGCCTCCAGGCTTGCCCGTAAGTTTACCAAACCCACCCCGTAGGTGGGAATCCCCAAGGCCAAGCCCACGCTTCCCCAATAGGGCCCTGGGCTTATGGGTAGCCCAAGGGGTAGAGGAGGGCTTTCCCAGGGCCCGTAGGCCCGCACCTCCTGGTAGGTGAGGCCCGTGGGCGCCTCCACCCGCAGGACCAGAGGTTCCTCCTCGGCTTCCAGGGGTTGCCAGCCCCTTGGGGTTTCCTTGGCTCCCGGGAAGCTTTGGCCAAGCCCCTCCCCGGGAAAGGCTAAGAGGAGGCGGTCTGGGCGGGTTTTTTCCAGGAGGTGGGCCAGGGGTGCCCGGGTGGGGCCGGAAAGGGGAAGGCCCTCTAGGGTGGGAGAGAGGGGCGAGGGATCCAGGGCCAGAAGGATCCGTCCCCGAAAAGAGAGGCCGTTTAGGGCCTGGAGCACGGCCAAGGCCTCCTCGTAGGGGGCGTGGAGGAGGTAGGTCCTTCCTCCTCGGCCGCCTTCCAGGTAGCAGTAAAGGGTGCCGAATTCGTCCAGTCCTGCCCGGAGGTGTTCCGAGAGGACCTCGAGGTCTGCGGAAAGCTGTTCCAGCAAGGAGGAAGCCATGTTCTCATGGTATCCTAAACCCCGTGCGCTACCTGGTCCTCTCCGACATCCACGGCAACTGGCCGGCCTTGCAGGCGGTCCTCGAGGCGGCCCCTTCTTTTGATGGGGTGCTCTTCCTGGGGGATGCGGTGGGCTACTATCCGGATGGGGACCGGGTGCTGGACTGGCTCATGGAGGTGGAGGCCCAGTGCGTCTTGGGCAACCACGATGCCTGGCTTCTGGCCCTGGACCGGTTGCCCCAAGAAGGGGTGGTCCTGGAGATCCTGGCCTGGCAACGGGAGCGGTTGTCCTCCAGGCACCTGGATTTCCTCTCCTCCTGGCCCTGGCAAAAGGAGGTGGAGGGGGCGCTTCTGGTCCACGGCAGCCCCTGCGATCCCATGGAGTACCTGGATGCGCTGGAACTGGCCCGCCAGGCCTTCGCCTGTACGGACCACCGCCTCACCTTCCACGGGCACACCCATCTGGCCGGGGCCTTTCTGGAGCTTTCCGGACCCCGCCCCTGGGTGCGCTACCAGCGCCTGGCGGAAGGGGGTGAGCTGATCCTTCCCTCTACGGTGCGGGCCCTGGTCAACCCAGGTTCGGTGGGCCAGCCCCGCGACCACGTGCCGGGGGCGGCCTTTGCCCTGTGGGAGGGGGACGGGATCACCTTTTTCCGGGTGGGGTACAACCTGGACCAGGTGGCCCAGCGCCTGGCGGAGGAGGGGTTTCCCGCGTGGCTCTACACCCGCCTGACCCTTGGGGAATAATCGGCCATGAGGCCGTCCTGGAGCTCCTGCCCCGGCTTGGCGCCTCCACCCTGCTCTTTTCGGGGCCGGAAGGGGTGGGGAGGCGCCTGGTGGCCCGCTGGTACGCCTGGGGGCTGAACCGGGGGTTTCCTCCCCCCGCCTTGGGGGAGCATCCCGACCTTCTGGAGATAGGTCCCCCGGAGCGGGGTTTGAAGGGGCGGGTGGAGATCCGCCTCGAGGAAGTGGAACCCCTTTTCGACTGGTTCGCCACCCACCCCCGGGAGCGGGTCAAGGTGGCCATCCTGGATGCCGCCCACCTCCTCACCGAGGCGGCGGCCAACGCCCTTTTGAAGCTTCTGGAGGAACCTCCCTCCTACGGGCGCATCGTCCTCATCGCCCCAAGCCGCGCCACCCTGCTTCCCACTTTGGCCAGCCGGGCCCTGGAGGTGGCCTTTGCCCCGGTGCCTGAGGAGCGGCTTTACCCCTTGACCCAGGACCCGGAGCTTCTGGCTTACGCCGGCGGGGCTCCAGGCCGGCTCTTAAGGGCTCTGGCCGACCCCACTGCCTTTCGCGCCCGCATGGAGAAGGCCAGGGAGGTGGGTGGCGCCTCCTCCTGGCGGCGGTTTGCCCTCCTGAAGGAGCTCTTCGCGGACGAGGAAGGGATTTTCGCCCTTTATGTCGCCTTCCGCCACCGTCCGCAGGCGCTTCTGGCCCTCGAGGCCGCCTGGGAGGCTCTGGAGCGGTATGTGAGCCCGGACCTGGTCCTGGCCCGATTGGCCTTAGACTTGGAAACATGACCGTGGGCGTTCGCCTGCACGCCGATCTGCGCAAAGCCCGCACCCCTGTCCTGCGCTACTTCCGTTTCCAAGGGGATCCCCCACCCCTGGAGGCGTATGTGGTGGTGCGCACCAGCCGGGGCCTGGAGGTGGGCAAAGTGCGCACCCCGCCCCGCAAGGAGAAGGAGGCCGGGGAGGTGGTGCGCCTGGCCACCAAGGAGGATCTGGACCTGGCCTCGAGGCTCCGGGCCAGGGCGGAGGAGGCGGCCTTTTACCTGCGGGCCCGCCTTCAGGAAGAGGGAGTGAGGGCCAAGGTCCTGGGGTGCGACTTCACCCTGGATGGCCGCCACCTCACCGTGCACTACGCCGCGGAGGAGCGGGTGAACCTCAGGCGTTTTACCCGGGAACTTGCCGAGCGCTTCGGGGCCCGGGTGGAGTTTTTGGCCGAAGGACCCAGGGAGGAAGCCGCCTACTTGGGGACCCTGGGGGCCTGCGGGATGGAAAGTTGCTGCTCCACCTGGCTTCAGGGCTTTGCCCAGGTATCCATTAAGCTGGCCCGCGACCAGGGGCTTCCCCTGAACCCCGAGAAGATCTCGGGTCCTTGCGGCCGGCTCCTTTGCTGCCTGGCTTACGAGCATCCCGTGTACCAGGAGCTTTTGGCGGAGCTTCCCCGCAAAAACGCCCGGGTCTGCACCAAGGAGGGGGTGTGCGGCAAGGTGCAGAAGGTGAACCCCTTGAAGGGGACGGTGGAACTCCTCCTGGAGGAGGGGAAGGCGGTGGAGGTGTCCAAGGAGGAACTGGCTTAGGATGAGCGGGGCCCAGGTTTTCGCCCGAAAGGTGCGCCGCCTGGTGCTGAACCGCCAGGGCACCGAGGCCCAGATCTTCCTTCTCACCCCTGGGGGGGAGGGTTTCCTCTACCTGCGCTCGGATGGCTTCGCCCACTTTGCCCAGGGTCTAGGGGCGGAGGAGGTGGTGGGCTTCGCCTTGGGAAAGGGGCGAGTGGAGCTCCGCTTCCAAGACGGCAGCGCCCTCACCCTCCGCTACCGCCTGGGGCGGTGGGTCAAGGTCCTTCACTTCTCGTAGGGCCTTCCCACCGCCGCCGGGGGTCGGCTCTTGCCCATGAAGCCCGCCAGCACCAGAACGGTGACCACATAGGGGAAGGCCTGCACCAAGACCGCGGGCAGGATCTCCGTGCCCTGAAGCTGGATGGCTAAGGCGCTGGCGAAGCCGAAGAGCAAGGTGGCGAAGAGGATGCCCAAGGGGTGCCACTTGCCGAAGATCAAAGCCGCCAGGGAGATGAACCCCATCCCCGCGGACATGCCCCGCACGAACTGGTTGAGGAAGCCGATGGCCAGGTAGGCCCCGGCGAGACCCGCCAAAACTCCGGAGAGCACCACCCCGATGTAGCGCATGCGGTACACGTTGATCCCTAGGGTGTCGGCGGCTTCGGGATGCTCGCCCACGGCCCTGAGGCGCAGGCCGAAGGGGGTCTTGAAGAGGACCCACCAGGTCAGGGGGACCAGGAGGAAGGCCAGGTAGACCAAGGGGGATAGGGCAAAACCCTCGGGGCCCCAAAGGGGCAGGCGGTTGGCCACCTCCTTGGAGCTGGTGGCGTTGCCGTAGAAGTAGGTGAGCACCAGGCTGGGGGCTCCCAGGGCCAGGAGGTTGATGGCGGTGGCGCTGATGATCTGGTCGGCCCGGTATTTGATGGAGACCACCGCATGCACCAGGGCCACCAGCCCTCCCACCAGCATGGCGCTTAGGACCCCAAGCCAGGGAAGCCAGGGATGGGGGCCGGGGCCTAAGGTGTGTTCCACCCTTTCCACCACCACCGCGGCGGTGAGGGCTCCGAAGAGGATGATGCCCTCGAGGGCGATGTTCACCACCCCGCTCCTTTCGGAGAACATCCCCCCCAAGGCGGTGAGCAAAAGGGGCGTGGTCTGGCGCAGGGTGGAAAAGAAGAGGGCGATCCAAAAGGCAGCGTCCAGGTTCATGGGGTCTCCTCCCTTTCCTCTCGCTTTCGGCTTTCTTCCCTAAGCTCCACCTCGGCTGCTCGCAGGGGGTCGGTGAAGTAGCGGGGCAAAAAGCCCCCTGCGGCGATGAAGAGCACGATCAAGGCCTGAAGCACCGCCACCAGTTCCCGGCTGATGCCCAGTTGCAGGTTCACCTGCAACCCCCCGGTGAGGAGGATGCCGAAAAGCCAGGCGGCGAGGCCCACCCCCAAGGGGGTGTTCTGGCCCATCAGGGCCACGGCGATGCCGTCAAAGCCCACGGAATAGGGAAGGGATTGCTTCAGGCGGTACTCGTCAATCCCCCCGCCCAGCACGTAGTGGGTGGCGGCCAAGCCCGCCAAGGCCCCCGCCAGGAACATGATGAGGACCATCTTCCGCCCGGCCAGCACCCCTCCGTACTCCGCCGCCTTGGGGGCCAGGCCCATGGCCCTAAGCTCGTACCCTCCCACGGTGCGGAAGACGTAGAAGTGGAAGAAGAGAAGGGCCAAAAGGGCCAAAAGGAAGGCCCCGTTGAGCCGCACCGAGGTGAGGTCGGGGCCGAAGTTCACCGCAGGTCCCGGTAGAAGGCCGCCCACCGCGTAGCCCGCCACTCCTCCGAGGAGGCCCATGAGCACCCGGTGGCCCAGGCTCTTCCGGGTGAGGAAGTAGCCCAATAGGCCCAGAAGGAGGGCGAAGGGCAAGGCCCAGGATAGCTCTCCCCCCGGGGCCAAAAGCTCGGTCCAATGGGGGATGCGGGCCTCGGGACGGATCTCGTGGCTACGGGCCTCGTACCCTGGGTATTTGAAGGGCAGGTACAGGGTGCGGCCGAAGAACTTGTACTCGTTGGCGGAGATGAGGAAAAGGAACAGACTTGCGGCGATGTAGTTCAGCATGATGGTGTTGATCACCTCGTGGGCCCCGAAGCGGGCCTTAAGCCAGCCGGGCAGGGCACCCCAAAGCCCTCCGGCTAAAGCGGCGGCCAGGATGGCGAGGGGCAGAACCAGCCACCTGGGTCCCGGCAGGTACACCCCCACCAGCATGGCGGCGATGGCCCCCAGGATGAGCTGCCCTGGGGCCCCGATGTTGAAAAGCCCTCCGCGGAAGCCTAAGGCCACGGCCAAGCCGGTGAAGATCAGGGGAGTAGCCAGGAGGAGGCTTTGCAGGAAGCCCGAGGGGTTGACCAAGGGGCTATAGAGGAGCTGATAGGTGTAGGTGATGAGGTCCAGCTTCAGCATCCAGGCTTCCCTTAGGGTCTGGGCTTCCCCCGGTGCCCTCTTCATCACCGCCACGATGACGCCGCCCAACAAGGAGGCCAGGAGGAGGGAGAAAAGGGGCACCACCACCCCCCGGCGGCGCACCAGAAAGGCCATCCCCCCAGGGGAGAAAAGCCGGGCCAGGAGGAGGAGGTAGAGGCTATAGGCCAAGGTGGCGTAGCTGCCAAGCCCCAGGGTGTACCGCCTGAGGATGGGTCTTTCTGCGCCGGCGTTCACCTGGGCCACGCTGGCTTGAAAGAGAAGGTAGGTGAGGAGGAAGAGGCCTAGGCCCAGGATCCCCATGAGGTAAAGCTTCCGGGCGGGCTTAGGAGTCCAGGCCAGGACCAGGGCGAGGGCCAGCCAGGCCAAGGAGGGATAGAAGACCCAAGAGAGCCAGCCATCCCGGTAACCCGGGGGCAGGGTTCCTTGGGGCAGGTGGTGGCCGAAGGGGCTTAGAAGCACGCCTTCGCCGCCAAAAAGGCGATGGGGTACCGCCCAGGGCGCCAGGTACCAGAGGAGGAGGAGAACCCCTCCCCCCAAGGCCACCAGGATTCCCAGGCGCTTACGGTCCTTCCACACGCCCACGATTGTACCCTAGCCCCGTAGGTCTACGGCCCCAGGCGGTGCTAGACTTCTTTCGTGGAGATTTCTCCCCGGGAAAAGGCCGAGCGGGTGCGGCGCATGTTTGCGGAGATCGCTCCCCGCTACGACCTTTTGAACCGGCTTCTTTCCTTTGGCGCCGATCTTCGCTGGCGCAGGCGGGCGGTGGCCCTGGCTTTGGAAAAAAATCCCGGGCGCATCTTGGACCTGGCCACGGGCACGGGAGACCTGGCCCTTATGTTGAAGAGGAAGGCGCCCACGGCCCAGGTGGTGGGGGCCGACTTCGCCCTGCCCATGCTGGAGATCGCCCGCAGGAAAGCCCGGGCGCAGGGCCTTGCGGTGGAGTTTCTGGAAGCCGATGCCCTGTCCCTGCCTTTTCCCCAAGGGAGCTTTGAGGCCATCACCATCGCCTTCGGTTTCCGCAACTTCGCCGACTACCGTAAGGCTCTTTTCGAGCTCCGCCGGGTCCTGGCCCCGGGGGGACGGCTGGTCATCCTGGAGTTTCCCCCGCCTCCCAGGGGGGTCTTTGGCCTGGTTTATCGGGTTTACTTCCAGAGGCTCCTTCCCTTCCTGGGGGGGGTGGTCTCGGGTAGCTTCGGGGCCTACCGTTACCTGCCGGAAAGCGTGGAGGCCTTTCCCCCGCCGGAAGCCTTAAAGGGCATGATGGAGGAAGCGGGCTTCAAGGTGCGCTACGAACTCCTTACCTTCGGGGTGGCGGCCATCCACATTGGGGACCTCGAGGCCGGGTCAGCCCGATAGGGCTACCTTGCGGCTTCCTCCAACCCCTCGTCTGTGGGGATACGGCCAACTTTCAGGTTTTCCACCAGGTAGCGGGCCATGCGCCCGAGGGCGTCCCGCACCCTGCGCCACTCCTCCAGGGGCTTTCCCGAGGGGTCGGGGAAGGAAACGTGGCGCTTTTCCGTCTTTGCGGGGTAGGCGGGGCAGGCTTCCTTGGCGGCATCGCACACGGTGAGAACCAGGTGGAAGTTCCAGGGATCGGGGAGCTCAAAAAGGGTTTTGGAGAAGTGCCCCGTGAGGTCAATCCCCACTTCGGCCATCACCCGCTTGGCCTCCTCCTTAACGAAGGTCTTCTCGGTGCCGGCGGAGTGGACCTCGAGGTCCACTCCCATTTCCCTGGCCCAGTGCCGGAGCCAGCCCTCCGCCATCTGGCTGCGGGCGGAGTTGTGGGTGCAAAGAACCAAAAGGCGCATCCTATAAACCTAACCTTCCCCAGGTCAGGGGAAGGTCAGGAAGGCGCCCAGCTGGGCTAGGCAAGCCTCCTCTCCAGCTCCTCCACCTTCTCGGCCAGAACCGCAAACCCCTTTCGCCAGAAGGCGGGGTTTTCCAGGTCAAAGCCGTAGCGGGCCGCCAGCTCCTTGGCCCGGTACATGCCCGAGGTGGCCAGAAGCTCCTCGTAGCGCCCGGCGAAGCCCGGGTCCTCCTTGGCCTCCTGGTACACGGCCAAGCCGAAGAGGAGGCCGAAGGTGTAGGGGTAGTTGTAGTAGTCGGAGCCGTAGTAATGCCCCTTCACCGCCCACATGTAGGGATGGTGGGTGGCGAGGACCTCCCCGTAGGCCTCCTTCTGGGCCTTCAGCATGAGCTCCTTGAACTCCCTGGGGGAAAGCTCCCGGGCCTTCCTTCCCTCAAAGACCCAGGACTCAAAGAGGAAGCGGCTGTAGATGTCCACCACCACCTGGGCGGCTCCTTGCAGGTAGGCGTCCAGGATCAGAAGCCCCTCTTCCGGGGAGACTTCCTTAAGGGCCGCCTCCACCACCAGGGTTTCGTTCATGATGCTGGCGGTCTCCGCCAGGGTCATGGGCACCTCCCGCAGGCTGGCGGGCACCCGGGCCAGGGCGAAGTTGTGGTAGGCGTGGCCCAGCTCGTGGGCCAGGGTGGAAACCGACTCAAAGCTTTCCTCGTAGTTGGCCAGGATGAGGCTTTTGCCCCCGCCCCTTCCCATGCAGTAAGCCCCGCCGATCTTGCCCTTGCGGGGCAGGAGGTCCATCCAGCGCTCTTGGAATGCGGTTTCCGCCACTTTAGCGGCGTTCGGGACCAGGGTGGCGAGCTTTTCCCGGATGAAGTCCCGGGCCTCCTCCAGGCTCCAGCGCCGGCCCTTTCCGATGGGGGCAAAGAGGTCCCACCAGTCCAGCCTTTCCTTGCCCAGAGCCTTGGCCTTCAGAAGGTAGTAGCGGTGGAAGAGGGGAAGGCTTTCCCGCACCGCTTCCAGGAGGGCCATGAGGGCCTTCCGGGTGATGCGGTTTCGGTGCAGGCTGGGCTCGAGGTCATCCCGGTAGCCCCGCCTGCGGTTCAGGACCGAGGCTTCCCCCTTGACCCCGTTTAGGGCGTAGGCCAGGGGCACCTCGTGGCCTTCCCAGGCTTTGAGCTCCGCCTGGTAGGCCTTCTTGCGCACCTCCTCCTCGGGGCGGAAGTAGAGGTTCCGCACCTGGGTGATGGGCAACTCCTCCCCGTCCACCACCGCGGTGATCTGGCTGGTGAGGTTCTCGTGGAGCTTGGACCAGGCCTGGCGCCCGGAGAGGGATAGCTCCGCCGCCAGGACCTCCTCCCCTTCGGGCATCATGTGCAGGGCTTCCTCCCGGGCCTCCTCCACCAGGATGCGGTAAGGACCTGCCTCCTCCGGGTCCTGTAGGGCCAGGTAGCGGGTGAGGCGGGGCCTTAGGCGGGCGAAGTCCAGGAAGAGCACCTCCAGCTCGGAGAGCTTGGCCAAGGCGGCCTCGTCGGTGGTGTCGGCGGTGAAGCGGGCGTAGAGGTAGGCCCAAAGGGGAGTGGATTCCTCCAAAAGGGCGTCCAGGGAGGCCAGGACCTCCTTTAGAGGGGCTTGTTGGTCCACCTGCTCCTTGAGCTGGCCAATCCGCTTCCTCACGCCTTCCCAGGCTGCCTGGAACTCGGGGCTTTCCAGGCCCGGGAAAAGGGGGGTTAGATCCCACGTGGTTTCCATGGCCCCACTATACCTGACCCGCGGGTCAGCCCTGGTATACTCTGGCTTCGTGGAGGGTTTTCCCGTATCCGTACCCATACAGGTGCGCTTCCGCGACCTGGATGCCCTGGGGCATGTGAACAACGCGGTCTACCTCACCTACTTTGAGGTGGCCCGCGCCGCCTACTTCCAGAGATTGGAAAGGGACTGGGTGGAGAAGGGGCATTTCATCCTGGCCCGGGCGGAGGTGGATTTCCTGAAGCCCATCCTCCTCGAGGATCCCGTGGAGGTGGGGGTGCGGGTGGTGCGCATCGGGCGGAGTAGCTTTGACATGGAGTACCTCCTCCTGGCCAGGGGGGAGGAGGCCGCCCGGGGCAAGACGGTTCAGGTTTGGCTGGAAGGAGGCAGGCCTGCTCCTTTGCCCCCGGTCATCCGAGGGCGCATAGAGGCCCTGGAAGGCCGCTCCTTCTAGCCCTTCAGCACTACCACCGTGACCCCATGCCCGCCCTCGTGGGGAGGGGCGTCGGCGAAGGTTTCCACCCGTTTGTCCCGCCTTAGGGCCTCGCGGATGGCCTGCCTTAGGGCTCCGGTACCCTTGCCGTGAAGGAGGCGCAGGGTGGGGAGGCCCAAGGCGCGGGCCTCCTCCAGGGCGGAGTCCACCTCCAGGAGGGCTTCCTCCACGGTAAGCCCCCTGAGGTCCACCTCCTTCACCTCCCTTCGCGGTTTTAGGCCGATGGCCTTTGGGGTTTCCTGGGCCTTAAGGGGGGTGAGCTCCTTGGCCTTCACCGTCATCTTCACCGGGCCCACCTGGACCAGGGCTTCCTCTCCCCTTAGCTCCAAAAGCCTTCCCTGACGCCTCAGGGAGGGGATCTCCACCATCTGTCCCGCCTCGAGGCCCCTAGGCACCTCCAAGGCCCCCTTGGGCGTGGCCCTGGCATACCTTTCCCTCAGGGCCAAAAGCTCCCGCAGGGCGTCCTTTTTCCCTTGGGTTTTGGCCTTTTCCTTGAGGGATTTGAGCTCCGCCTCCACCTTGAGGAGTTTCTGGCGGATCTCCTCCTCCAGGGCCTTGAGCCTTTCCTGCCGCTCCTCCTCAAAACGGGCTTCCCGCTCCTCCAGCCGCTTCCTTAAGGCTTCCACCTGGGCCATCTGGGAGAGGAGTTGGCTTCTTTCCTCCTCCAGGCGTAACCTTTCCGCCTCCAGCTTCTCCAGGAGGGCTTCCAGCCTTCCCCCTTGGGGCAGAAGGCTTTCCGCCCGCTTCAGCACTGCCTCGGGCAGGGAAAGCCTCCTGGCGATGGCCAGGGCGTAGCTCCGCCCAGGCACCCCCAGGACCAGCTCGTAGGTGGGGCGCAGGCCCTCCAGGTCAAAGCGCATGGAGGCGTTTTGGATGCCCGTTCGCCCCTGGGCGAAGGCCTTCAGGGGGGAGAGGTGGGTGGTGACCAGGCCCTTGACCCCTTTTTCCAGGAGGGCTTCCAGGATGGCCTGGGAAAGGGCAGCTCCCTCCTCGGGGTCGGTGCCGCTACCCAGCTCGTCGATGAGGACCAGGCTTTGGGCCGTGGCGCTTTCCAGCATCTCCTTGAGCCTTCTTAAGTGCCCGGCGAAGGTGGAGAGGTTTTCCTGAAGGGATTGCTCATCGCCGATGTCGGCGAAGACCCTGTCGGGCCAGGCCAAGGTGGCCTTCTTGGCCGCCACGAAAAGCCCCGACTGGGCCATGAGCACCGCAAGGCCCAGGGTTTTTAGGAGGGCCGTCTTTCCCCCCATGTTGGGGCCGGAGATGAGGATGAGGCGCCTTTCCCTGTCCAGGGCCAGGGAGTTGGGGACGGGATTGGGGATGAGGGGGTGGAAGGCTTGGAAAAGCTCGTAGGCTTCCCCGAAGCGGGGCCGGCTAAGCCCGAAATCCCGGGCCAGGGCCGCCTGGGCCTGGACGAGGTCCAGAAGGCTCAGGGCCTTAAGGGTGCCGGGCAGTTCCTCATCGGCCGCCAGGGCTTCGGAAAGCTCCCGTAGGATGCGGTTTACCTCCTCCTCCTCCTGAAGGCGCAGGGCCTGGAGGCGGTTGTTCAGCCTCACCACGGAAAGGGGCTCTAGGAAAAGGGTGGCCCCGGATTCGGACTCATCCAGGAGAAGGCCGGGGATCCTTTGGGCCATCCCCGCGCGCACGGGGATGCAGTAGCGCTCGCGGCGCAGGGTGACGAACCGGTCCTGGATCGCCTCGGGGTGGCGGTCCATGAGGGCGTAGAGTTTGTCCAGGATCTGTTGGCGCAGGGGCTTGAGTTCCCGGCGGATGGCGAAAAGCTTGGAGCTTGCCTCATCCCGCACGGCTCCTTCCTCGTCCAGGGCTTTCCTGACCTTGGCGAGGAAGGCCCCGTGGTCCCCGATGCCCGCCGCCACCTGGCTCAGGAGGTTTTGTAGGGGAAGAAGCTCCTCCTTGAGGGCTATGGCCTCCTCCAGGGCCTGAGCTGCTCTTAGGAGCTCGAGGCCCGAAAGCCTGGCCCCGCCTTGGGCTTTTTGGTAGGCTTCCTCGAGGGCCCCCGCCTCGGGAAGGGTGTAGGGATAGGCTAAGGCCTCCTGGGTTAGCTGGTGGCGCCTTTCCGCCTCCTCCTGGGAGAGGGGGGCAAGGGCCAAGGCCAGCCTGCGCCCCAAGGGGGTCTTGGCCCTTTCCGCAAGGAGGGCGCGGACCTTGGGGAACTCCAGGACCTCGAGGACATCCCGCACAAAAGCCCAGTATAGCTCTTGGGCTCTAACGCTTCAGGAGGCGGAGCAGGACGGCAAGGGCAAGCTGTCCCCCAGGGCCTAAAGCCTTCCTCAAGAGCAACCCTACCCGTCCAAGCCGCCCCCAAGGCAGGAGGGAGAGCAAGGTGGTAAGAGAGGCAAGGATGGCCTGTTTTTGTTCCTGGGGGAGGCTATTCCAACGGGCATAGGCTTCTTGAACCAGTGCGATGACCCGCCTATGGAAGCCAGGGTCCTTGGGGTTTTCCCCCTTTAGCGCTTCCATCTGGGCCAATAGCTCTTCTGAGGAAACCCTTCCCCCAGCCTGGGCTTGAAGGGGGGCTGCATCCTGGATGCCTTCCCCTGGCTTGGCGTCGGTGCTCCCAACCCGCCTCACCTTTCTATTGAAACTTTTGAGCCGCATCTGGCTTGCATTATACGGGTTGGAATAACAGGAAGGAGGTTTCCACCTCCCCTGCCACTTCCTTCTCGGCGATGAGGTCTATTCCAGGGGGAAGGGTGAGCCTTGCCCCTTCCGGGGCGAAGAAGGCCCAGACCTCCTGGCCCTGGTACCGCCTTCTGAAGGCCAACACTCCTTTGCCAGTCTCTAAGGGAAGAAGCCCTCCCAGGCGCAGGGCAGGGTGGGTGCGCTTAAGCTTTACCAGCCTGCGGATAAGGGTCAAGACCTCGAGGTTCCATGCGCTTTCGTTCCAGGGGAAGGGAGCCCGGCAGTAGGGATCCCCTTGCCACTTTGCGTAGGGGTTGGGTTGGGAAAGGCCCACCTCGTCCCCGTAATAGATGGCGGGGCTTCCCGGGAAGGCGAAGAGGAGGGCATAGGCCAGCTTGAACCGTTCCACATCCCCCTTAAGCCGCCAAAGGGCGCGGGGGATGTCGTGGGAGGAGAGGAGGGTGTACATGCTGTGCCGAAGCTGCACGGGCAGGGCCTGGTGGTGGTCCCAAAGCACCTGCCAAGCTTCCCGGGCATCCAGGTGGACGGGCCTTCCGTGCACATCCCTTCCGGAAAGCCACTCCATCACGGGGTGGGCGAAGCCCGCATAGTGCATGGCCCCGTCCAGGGTATGGGCCCTTAGGGTGGGGGTGGCGTCGTAGGAAAGTTCCCCGAAGACCACGGCCTCGGGCCTTTCCTCCTTAGCGGCCCGGGCCAAGGCGCGAAGCCAGCGGGCGTTCTTGCGGTTGGTCCCCCCTTCCCCGATGGAGTGGGCCACATCCAGCCGGAAGCCGTGGGCCAGGCGCATCCAGTAGCGGATGGGAGCCTTTTTACCGTGGACGAAGCGCTCCTGGGTGAGGGGGGAGGCATAGTCCAGCTTGGGCATGGACTTTACCCCCCAGAAGGCGGCGTAGGAGCCATCGGGGTAAAAGGTGAACATGCTCCGTTCCGGGCTTTCCAGGTCCTTTAGGGCCCTTTGAAACCAAGGGTGGGTGGCCCCCACATGGTTGAAGACGCCATCCAGCACCAGGCGCATGCCCCTCTTTTCCAAAGCCTGGAAGAGGGCTTCCAGGGCCTCTTCTCCTCCCAGGTGGGGGTCCACCCGCAGGTAGTCTTCCGTGTCGTAGCGGTGGCTGCTTGGGCTTTGGAAGATGGGGGTTAGGTAGAGGGTTTCCACCCCCAAGGCCTCCAGGTAGGGGAGGGCTTCCAGGATCCCCCAGAGATCCCCCCCGTAGAACTCCCAAGCCCCTTCTGGCCCAGGGGGTTCGTCCCAGGCCTTCTTGCGGATGGGCCTGCCCATGAGAAGCCATTCCCCATCCTTGGGGGCAAGCTCCTTTCGCCCCTGGCGGAAGCGGTCGGGGAAGATCTGGTAATAGACGGTGCCCAGGGCCCACCAGGGGGGAAGGGATCCCGCCAGGAGGTGGAAGAAACGGTCGTAGCGGGGAAGGGTTTTTTCCAGGCCGTGGCTACCCAAGAAGCCTTCGGGCAGGAGGAAGCAGTAGCGAAAGGGGCTTGCGTGCACGGAAACCCGCACCCTTAGGCCCCCCTTGGCCGGTTCCATGGGTTTTTTGTAGATCTCCCCGTCCTTTTCGTAAAGGAGGAGCCCTTCCTTGGCCTCGGTTTCCAGGTGGAGGGTCACCTCCTCCCCCAGCTCGGGCAGAGGGGGATGGATGTGCTCGAGGTCGTGGTAGTGGGCCATAAGGCTACTCCTTCACCGCTCCTGCGGTGTACCCGGAAACGAAGTACTGCTGGAAGCCGTAGAAGAGGAAGAGGATGGGCAGGGAACCGAGGACGCTGGCGGCGGCGAAGATCCCCCACTTGGTCTGGAACTGGCCGGTGGTGAAGCTCCGAAGCCCCACACCCACGTTCCAGCTTTCCACCCCCGTGAGGACCAGGTTGGCCAGGACGAACTCCGAGTAGGTGCCCACGAACTGGAGAAGGAAGATGAAGACGAACATGGGGGCGGAAAGAGGGAGGAGGATCCTGGTGAAGACCTGCCACTTGGTGGCCCCGTCCACCATGGCCGCCTCCTCGAGGCTCGGGCTGATGCTTTCCAGGTACCCCTTGTACACCCAGGTGCCGAAGCTGATGATCCCCCCGGAGTAGGCCAGCACGAGCCCGGTGAAGGTGTTCAAGAGGTCCAGCCGGGAAAGGAGGTAGTAGATGGCCACCAGGGCCAGAAATCCGGGAAACATCTGCACGAAGATGAAGAAGAGGAGCACGGGGTAGCGGCCGGGCAGGTGGCGGAAGCGGGCGAAGGCGTAGCCCGCGGTGGCGGTGAGCAACACGGCGAGGAGTCCCGTGAGCCCGGAGATGAGGAAGGTGTTGCGCACCCAGAGCAGGAACTTGGCCTCGGTGCCCTGCCCGGTGAACTGCCTGGGGGAAAGGGTGAGGGCCAAGGCGAAGACCGCCAGGGTCAGGAGGAGAAGGAGCCTTCCCTGCCAGAAGTCCATCCAGTCCTCTTGGGTTAAAAGCCGCCTCAGGAGGCCGATGAGGGCCACACCCAGAAGGGCGAGCCCCCCGAGGAGGAGAAGGCCCACCTGGTAAGGGTAAAGCACCACCCCCTCCACCAACTTGGCGTAGTTTTCCAAGGAGGGCTCGGGCACGTAGGGGATGACCTTGGCGTCCAGCAGGAGAAAACCCGTGTCCGGCCTGCGGAAGCTGAAGAGGTTGTTGGTGGGGTCAAAGCTGGCGGCCACCACCTGCACCACGGGGTAGTAGACGAGGAGGATCAGGATCCAGAGGAAGAGGTGGGTCACCCCCTGCCAGAAAAGGGGCCAGGGGCTTCGCTTGCGCCCTTGGATGCGGTTGGCCAAGGCGGTGTGAATCACGCTGTAAAGGAGAAGCAGGAGGACCAGGCTCAAGAGGATGCCCAGGGCATAGGCCCAGCCGTAGGGCACGAAGACGCTGCCGAAGGCCACCTGTTTGCGGTAGGAGCCCGCGTCAAAGAGCCGATTTAGGGCAAACCAATAAATCCCGTAAAGGGCAAGGCCCACGAGGAGGAAGGCCAGAAGCCGCCGCACCTACCTCACCTCCCTCAGGGCCCCGGTGATGCGGAAGTTCACCAGGCTGATGGCCACGGTGATGGCAAAGATGAGGAGGCTGATGGCCGCCCCCAGGCCGTAGGCGGACTGCCCCTCGGCGCTGAAGGCGGTTTTGTAGGCCCAGGAGATGAGGATGTCCGTGGCCTGAGCCGTGGCGAGGCGGCCTTCCTGGGCGGGGCCTCCGCCGGTAAGGAGGTAGATGATATAGAAGTTGTTGAAGTTGAAGGCGAAGGAGGAGAGGAGGATGGGCACCATGGGTTTTTCCAGAAGGGGCAGGGTGATGCCCCATAGAGCCTGCCAGGGAGTGGCCCCATCCACCTTGGCGGCCTCGTAGAGCTCGTCGGGGATGGTGGAAAGAGCCCCCAAGGTGGCGGTCATCATGTACGGAAAGCCAAGCCACAGGTTCACTAGGAGGATGGCCACCTTGGCCCAGTCGGGGTCGTTGAGCCAGGGGATGGGGTAGATGCCCAGGACCCCCAGGAGGCGGTTGATGGCCCCGAAGTTGTAGTTGAGGAGGGCCACGAAGACCTGAACGGTGATCACCCCCGGAAGAGCCCAGGAGATGATGAGCACCGTGCGGTAGAAGTTCCTTAGCTTTAAGGCTTTGTTGTTGAGGACAAGGCCCAGTATGAGGCCCAAGAGGGCATTGAGGAGCACGGTGCTTAAGGCGAAGGCCACGTTCCAGGCGAAGACGGGGAAAAGGGCCTTGCTGGCCTGGGAGAGGATGAAGCTGAAGTTTCTAAGGCCCACGAAGCGAAAGGCGTTCACCTTCGCCACAAAGGCGGCCTGAAAGGGCGGGATGCGGTCTAGGACCAGGGTGTTTCCCTCAGCCTCGAGGATCCTGGCCCGCAGGCGGTGCCCCTCGGCATACACCTCCACGGTTTCCCCTGCGCAGGGACGGCAACGAAGGGCTTCCTCCACCGGTTCCTCCAGAAGAAGCCGTGGCCCCTCCTGGGCCACCACCTGGGTTTCCGTGGAGCGGTCGGGAAAGCCGCTTCGGGCCCCCGAGTAGTCGGTGAAGGCCAGGTAAACCGTGAGGGCGATGGGGTAGAGGGTGAAGACCAAAAGAAAGGAGAGGGCGGGGAGAAAGTAGTACCAGTCGGTAAGCCAGGGGAAAAGGCGTCCCACCAGGATGGCCCCCGGCACCAGCACCAGAAGGGCCAGGACCAGGATGGTCCAGCCTGGAGGGGCCAGGTAGGCCTCGAGGGCCAGATATCCCAGGATGCCCACCCCTGTGGACAGGATCAGGAGGCCCAAAAGCAAGGACAGGGCCAGGAGAAAACCCTTAAGGCCAGGAGGGTGTTTCATGGCTTAAAGATACGCCCCCCACGGGGGAAGGAGGTCCCATGGGGGGCCGACATGCCATTGAGTCCTATCAACGGAGACTTGGGGAGGTTTGCCGGGGTCCCTGCCCTGGCGGCAGCCAGGGTGGGGCGGTATTACCTCCCGATGCCCTTCTTGATCTCGGCCACCATGTCCTCCACGATCTTCCTCACGTTGGAGTCAGGCCGCTGGATGGCCAGGTTGATGGCGTTGGCCCACGGACCCCATACCTTGCCCATCTCAGGGATGTTGGGCATGGGGGTGCCCAGGGCGAAGACCTTGGAAAAGCCCGCCACCACCGGATCCTTCTCCAGGGTCTTGGCGGCGCTCTTGGACACGGGGATGCGGCCACCTGCCTGGTTGAAGGAAACCAGGTTCTTGCCGGTGACCAGGGTCTTGGCGAAGTTGACCGCGGCGGTCTTGTTCTTGGAGTAGGCGTTCACCGCCACCCCCTGCACTCCCAGGAAAGGCCCCCAGGGGTTCTTGGCCCCGGGCGGGGTGGGGAAGGGGGCGATGCCGAAGTCAATCTTGGCCTTCTTGTAGTCGCCTAAGGCCCAAGGGCCGTTGAGGATCATGGCCAAGGCCCCGTCCTTGAAAGCTCCATCCGCCACGCCGTAGTCCACCCCTTCGGGCACCAGGTTGTACTTGAAGCGCAGGTCCTTGATGAACCCTAAAGCCTTTTCCCCTACTTCCCCGCCTATCAAGAGCTTGGAGGGGTCCAGGTTGCCCTTGGCGTCCTTGGCGAAGACGTTCTCCGCCCCAAAGGCCCGGAAGAAGCCGAAGTTGAAGTAGGGATCGCCGATGTTATACAGGAAGCCGAAGGTGGAACCGGTGGTGAACTTCTTGGCCAGGGCCAGGAACTCCTCCCAGGTCTTGGGGGGTTCTTTTACGTACTTCTTGTTGTAGATGAGGGCCAGACTCTCGGCGAAGGCGGGAAGGCCCATGAGCTTGCCCCCAAAGGTGAAGGCCTCCACCGCCACGCTTTGCAGATCAGAGAGGTAGCTTTGCGTCACGTATTTGCCCATGGGTTCCAGCACCCCGGCCTGGGCCATCTCCCCCAGCCAGTCGTGGGGGATGGAGACCACCAGGTCCGCCGCCTGCCCCTGGGGTGCCCCCAGGATGAACTTCTGCTTGATGTCCCCGAAGGGAACCTCCACCACCTCCACCTTGGTGCCGGAGGTCTTCTCGTAGGCCTGGGCTTGGGCCTTGAGCCATTCCAGCTCGGGGCCGCCAAAGTGGGTCCACACCGTGATCTTCCCCTGGGCAAGAACCAGGGAGAGGCCGAGGGCCAGTACCGCCAGTGCTCGTCTCATATCCCACCTCCGGGCGCATGGTAGCGTTTCCGCTTTGCTTTTTTTCCTGCGCCCTGCAGGCTTAAGTATACTCC
>NZ_ATNI01000024.1:0-5599 GCF_000511705.1 Thermus sp. NMX2.A1 | reverse complement strand
CCACCATGACCTGGCCCCGGGCCTTGGCCTCGTACATGCGGGTATCGGCGGCGGTGAGGAGCTGGTCCGGGGTGCTGCCGTCCTCGGGGTAGCTGGCCACCCCGATGTTCACCCCCAGGCAGAGGCTGTTAAAGCAAAGGTCCTGGATGGCCTTGGCGTAGCGAAGGGCAGCCGCCACCGCTCCTCTCTTGGGGGTGTGGGGGAAGATGGCGGCGAACTCGTCCCCACCCCAGCGGAAGAGGCGGTCGCCGTTCCGCCTTTCCCGTTCCAGCACCTCGGCCACCTTCATGAGGGCCAAGTCCCCCACGGCGTGCCCCAGCCGGTCGTTCACCGCCTTGAAGCCCTTAAGGTCCAGGACCGCCAGGGAAAGGGGATAGCCGTAGCGCTCGGCCCGTTTGAGCTCCTCTTCCAAAAAACGGTCAAAGGCCCTGCGGTTCCCGAGGCCGGTGAGGTAATCGGTCAGGGCGGATTCCTCCAGGAGTTTCCGGCTACGGCTTTCGTGGAGCAGGCTGGCCAGGGGGGCGGCGAAGAAGCGGGCGGCCTCCAGGGAATCCTCGCCAAAGGCCCGGGGGTCGTGCAGGTTGTCCAGGTTCAAATAGGCCAGCACCTCCCCCTTGTAGGGAATGGGCAGGCAGAGGTTGGCCTTGATCTCCTGGGCTTTTCCTGCAGTGTCGATGATCTCGGGCGGGGCGGTCTGGTGGCTGATCTCGGCGATGGGCCGCTCTTCCAGACTCATGATGCGGGGCTCCCCCTGGCACGCCCGTTCCGCTCCCAGGCCGTACCAGAGAAGCTGGGCTTCCTGGCTGAAGGTAACGGTTTGCAGCCCCTCGAGGTCATAGCCCAAGGCTGCCTTGTAATGGTAGGCTCCTTCCTCCCACACCAGAAGGCTTCCCGCTTCGGAACCCGGCACCTGGCGGACGGCTTCTTCCAGGATGCGCCCGTAGAGTTCTTCGGGAGGTTTCTCCAAAAGCTCCAGGAAAAGCCGGTTTACAATTTCGTGCCGGGTCTTCTCCGTGAGCCGCTCCAGCCCCAGGCCCAGGGTGCGGCAGACCAGGAGGAGGAGTTCCACCTCCGCTCTACGCCAGAGGCGCTCCTCCTTCTGTCCCAAAACCAGCACCCTCCGGCTCCTTGGGGCCTTGGGGGAGGGAATGGGCAGGGCCGCCAGGGTACGCCAGCCCAAAGCCCTAAGGGCAGGTACGGCCTGGGGCTCCTCCGCGTAGCGGGCGGTGAAGAGGGGGCTTTCCGTATGGTAGACCTGCCAGGCCAGGCCCTGGCCAAAGGGAAGGCCTTCCCTTAGGAGTTGGAGCAGGGAGGGTTCCTCCACGCCCTGATGGGCCAGGGCCTCCATACGGGCTCCCCGGGCTTCCCAGAACGTACCGGTCTCCAGATCTAGGGCCTCCAGGAGGAGGGCCAGGGCTTTCTCCGCCGCTTCTTCCAAGGTGGTGGCGCTTTGCAAGCGTAAGGAAAGCTCGCTTAACAGCCTTCGTTCCTCCAGGTCGGCAAGCCGGTCCAGCTGGAGGCTTACCGCCTGGGCGAAGCGCTTAAGTCCCTCCACCTCTTCAGGAGCGAAAGGATTTGGGCGCTCCAGGTTGAGCACGGCCACCACCTCGCCCCGCTCCCAAAGGGGGAGGGCCAGCTCGGAAAGGGTGTGGACACCCGGTGCGGGAATATAGCCTGGCTCCTTCCGTACATCGGGCACGTGGACGGGCTGGGCCGTCGTTAGGGCGCGGCCCAGCACTCCCGTGGCCGGTACCTCCTCCAGGGCCAGGGGGGGAACGCTGGCAAGAAGGCGGAAGCCTTGACTGGTGGGTACCCAAACCCCCACATGTCCCCCGGCTCCCAGAGTAGCCAGGCGCTTGGGAAGGCTTTCCAGAAGGGCCTGGCGGCTTTCCGCCTGGGGCAGGGCCTCGAGGGCCTCGGCTAAGAAGCGCTGGCTTTTAGCTAAAGCCTTGGCCTGGCGGTGGGCCTTTCTCAGGCTTTCGCCGATGCCGTGGGCCAGCCAGGCGGAAAGGAGGAGAAGGGCTGCGGCCATGATATGGAACCCGGGGAAGAGGAGAAGAAGAATCGTGGAAACCCCGGAAGCCAGGAGCCCCCACCCCAGGCCATACATGCTGGCGGTGGAGGCCGTGAAGATCATGAGCCACGGCAAAATATAGGGGTCCGTGTAGCCCAAAATCCCCGCCAGGAGCCCCAGGAGGAGGGAGCCCAAGGCGATGGCAGGGTAGGGCAGAGCCATGTTTGCCCTATCCTAAACGGGAATTCCGCCGTTGCCTAGGGGGTGGGGGCCAGGGCCAGGTAGCCCAGGGCTCTTTGGGCCGCTTTACGGCCGGAGCGCACCACCTCGGGGAGGCCCACCCCCTCCAGGTAGTTCCCCGCCAAGAAGAGGCCCGGGGCCTTAAGAAGGCTCATTTCCAGCCTTTCCATGCGCTCCAGATGCCCCACCCGGTAGGCGGGCATTCCCTCGGGGAAGCGGAAGACCCAGGTGCGCTCCGCCCGCACCTCCTGGCCCAGGAAACGGCGGAGGTCCTCCAGGGCCACCCGGGCAAGCTCCGCCTCGGAAAGCCGCGCCACCTCCCCGGAAAAGTAGGCCCGCACCAGGCTGAACCCCTCCGGGGCCCTCCCGGGCCATTTCTGGTGCGTCCAGGTAAACCCCCTGGCCCTGTAGCCTTCCCCCTTGGCGATGAGGAGGCCATGCCCCAATACGGGAAGCGCTTCGTTAAAGGCGAGGCTCACCGTGGCCGCCGGGGTGTGGGGAATGCCCTTGAGAAGGGCGGTGGCCTCGGGGAGGAAGGGTCTTAGGAGGTGGGCCGCCACGGGGGCGGGGGTGGCCAGGACCACTGCCTCTACCTCCAAGGGTCCCCTGGGGGTGTGGAGGCGGTACCGGCCTCCTAGGGGCTCGAGGGCTAATAAAGGGGTGGCCAGGAGGATTCTTTCCGCCACCTCCTCGGCAAGCTTCCGCGTTAGGGCGGAAAGCCCCTCCTGGAAGGAAAAGAACAGGCTTCCCCCCTCCCGGCTTCCCCGCGTCCTTCTCGCCCGCATGGCCCCCAGGATGAGGCTTCGGTGCTTCCGCTCCAGGTCCAAAAGCTGGGGGAAGGCAGCCTTCATAGAAAGCTCCTCGGGTTCCCCTCCATAGATGCCCCCCGCCAGGGGTGCCACCAGGGCGGCGAAGACCTCGGGGCCAAGCCTCCGTTCCACGAACTCCTTCAGGCTCTCGTCCTCCTTGGCCCCCCGGGGGAGGAAAAGGTCATATAGGGCCCTGAGCTTCCCGGAAAGGGAGAGGAGGGAGGTGCGGTAAAGGCCCTTGAGGTCCCCGGGCACGATCTGCAAAAGCCCCTCGGGGAGGGGATGGGCCTTACCCTTGCGCAGGATCCACGCTGCGGGTTTGGCGGGGAGGGTCCCTATGGGCGTGAGGCCGAAGCGCTCGCCAAGCTCCAGGACCTCCTTCTTGTAGCGCACGCTGGCGTCCGGCCCCCCTTCCACCAGGAAGCCCTCCCCCTTGTGGGTGCGCACCTTGCCCCCCAGGCGGGGGCTTGCCTCCAGGAGGAGGAAGTCCACCCCCGCCTCCTTCAGGGCCAAGGCGGCGGAAAGCCCCGCCCATCCTCCTCCCACCACGGCTACCTGAGCCACGCTGCCTCCACCAGCTCCCTAAGCACCTGGATGTAGTCCAGATCGGCGTTGAGGCTCCGGGCCCGGATGAGCCTTAGTCCCACCTCCTGGGCGGTGGCCTGGGCCTCGAGGTCCAGGTCGTAGTAGACCTCCAGGTGGTCGGCGGGGAAGCCCACCGCCTGCACCACCACCTCCTCAAAGCCCTCCTCCCTTAGGGCCCTGAGGTGCTCGTTGATGTCGGGGCCAAGCCAGGGCTCGGGGGTGCGCCCTGCGGACTGGTAGGCCACGCTAAAGCGGGGCAGGGCAAGCCTCTTGGCGATGAGCTCCGCCGTCCTCTCCACCTGCCGGGGGTAGGGGTCGCCCCGTTCCACCGCCGAGAGGGGGATGGAGTGGGCGGTGAAGACGTAGGCGGCCTTCCTGGGCTCCCTAAGCCGCCATATGGCCTCCTCAAGCCTCCTGGCGTAGGCGGCAATCAGGCTGGGATGGGCCTCGTAGCTTTCCACCCAGACCATCTCGATGGGCTCGGGGAGGGACTTTAGGGCGGCTTCCACCTTCTCCTGGTACTCCGCCACGCTCCTTAGGGAGTAATGGGGGGCGGCCACGATGGCCACCGCCCGCCTCACCCCATCCTCGTGCATGGCGGCGATGGCCTCCCCGATGGAGGGATGCCAGTGCTTGGTGCCCACGTAGACCCGGGCCGGCCCCTGGGGGATGCGGGGGCCGAAGGGGCCCAGGAGGCGCTTGGGGTAGGCGGGGGCCTCGAGGTTCAAAAGCGCCTGGAGCCTGATGGCCTGGACCAGGGTGATCTCGTTCAGGGGGCTTTTGCCGATGGCGTGGTAGCGCTCTTCCAGCTCCCTCACCAGCTCCTTGGAAGGACGCCTTCCCCGGCGGATGTCCGTGTAGTAGGGTTCGATCTCTTCCGGGGTGTAGGGGGTGCCGTAGGCCATGAGGAGTACGTTCATGCTGCTTCCTCCTTTTCCTTGAGGAGTTCTACCACATAGCGCACGTGTTCCACCGGGGTGCCGGGCAGGATCCCGTGGCCCAGGTTGAAGATGTGCCCGGGCCGGCCGGCGTTTTCCGCAAGGATCCTTTCCACCTCCCGCCGGATCACCTCCTTGGGGGCGAAGAGGACCACGGGGTCCAGGTTGCCCTGAATGGGGGTTTCCCCCAGCGCCTCCCGGGCCCAGGGAAGGGGGGTGTGGTGGTCCAGGCCGATCACGTCCCCTCCGGCCTCCTGCATCTCCTTAAGAAGGCCCATGGTCCCCACCCCGAAGTGGATCACGGGCACCCCAAGGGGCCTTAGCTCCTGGAAGAGCCTGGCCATGTGGGGCTTCACGTAGCGCCGGTAGTCCGCGGGGGATAGGGCCCCCACCCAGGAGTCGAAGACCTGGAGGAGATCGGCTCCCGCCTCCACCTGGGCCTTCAGGTAGCGGGCCATGGCCTGGGTGAGCTTCTCCAGAAGCTGGTGCCAGAGGGCTTCCTCCCGGTACATAAAGGCCTTGACCTCCTTGAACTGGCGGCTTGGCCCGCCCTCGATGAGGTAGCTGGCCAGGGTGAAAGGAGCCCCGGCGAAGCCGATGAGGGGCACCTCAAGCTCCCTTTTCAGGAGGCGGATGGTTTCCAGCACGAAGGGCACGGCCTCCTCCGGCTCCAGGGGCCTTAGGGCCTCCACCCCCTTGGAGTCCCGGATGGGCCGGTGGATGACGGGGCCTTTGCCCTCCACCAGGTCCAGCTCCACCCCCATCCCGTAGAGGGGGGTGGTGATGTCCGCAAAGAGGATGGCGGCATCCACCCCAAGCTGTTTCACCGGAAGAAGGGTCACCTCGGCGCAGACCTCGGGGTTCTGCACGATCTCCGGTAGGGTGTAGCGCCCCCGGATCTCCTGGTACTCCTTCTGGTAGCGCCCCGCCTGCCGCATGAACCAGACGGGGGGCCTCGAGGTGGGCCTGCCCCGGGCCGCCTGGAGGATGAGGTCGTTCACGCCCTCCATGCT
>NZ_ATNI01000023.1:0-9414 GCF_000511705.1 Thermus sp. NMX2.A1 | reverse complement strand
CACAATCCCCCCCGCCTCCCGGAGGAGGTCTTCATAGAAGTGGCTTTCGTACCCCCGGTCCAGGTAGAGCTCCGCCCCCTCGGGAAGGTCCAGGGGAAGAAGGAGCAAAGAGCTCAGATCATGTAGGCTTCCCGGGGTCAGGCTCACTTCATGGATAAACTTCCCGTCGTCCACCAGGAGGTGGAGCTTGGGGCCGTGGAAGTAGACCCGTTTGCTGGGGATGAAGCCGCGGTAGGCCTTGTCTGGGAAAAGGCGGGAGCGGGGGGCGCGGATATTCTCGCAGGCGGGGAGGGGGAAGGTGTCCAAGGCGTAGGCCTGGGCCTGGTGGAGGTTTTTCCAGGCCTGGGCTAGGAGGTGGAGAAGGGGGAGGAAGAAGGGGTATAGGGCGTGGAGTCTGCGGTTGAAGCGACTTGGGGAGGGGACGTAGGTAAAGAGGCGCAGGTCTTTGGCGAGGGCCAGGGCCTTGTTGTGCTTGCCGCCCAGTTCCATGGCGGCCAGGATGGCGAGGGTCAGGATGGCGGAGGCTGGGGTCTTGGCTTGGGGGTCGTCTTTGTAGCCCAGGGCCTGGAGGGCATCGTCTATAATGCAAAAGGCCGCTATGATGCGCGACAGCATAGCGGCCACTATTTTTTCAGGCCTCGGGATAGGTAGCAACTTGGGTTACTTTAAGGAGTCCCTGAAAGACCCTGACAGCGCCCGCCTTTACCGGGAGGTTCTGGACGAGGAGCTTTCCTGGCTTCTCGCCCACCTTCGGGAGCTTAGGGGGCTTTCCCAGAAGGAGGTGGCCGAGCGCTTGGGCGTGAGCCGGAGCCGTATCAGCCAGATGGAAACCTCTGCCGGGCTTTCCATGACCCTCGAGGGGCTTGCCCGTTACGTCCAGGCCCTGGGGCTCACCCTGCGGCTGGAGTTCAGGGATGAGCAGGGTGGGGTCCTGGCCCGCTTCCATGTGGGTGCGGATGAGCCTCTGTCTGAGCCCTTGGCAGGGGGATGGGAGCCGGTAGGGGAGTCGTGGGCCACCCTAATGCGGAAGGGAAAGCCCACGTTTGGGGATATCGCTTAGGCTGATGGAAAGCAAATCTGCCATCATCCGCAGGCTCTACCAGGAGGGCAAGAGCATCTCTGCCATCGCTAAGGAACTGGGCCTCACGTACCAGCGGGTTTACAACACCTTGCGCCGCGCCAAGCTCCTTCCAGCCAAGGGAGGTGAGGAGCCCTCCAAAGAGGCGTACGCCGAGTTCATCGCTGGCTTGGAGATCCTGGGGGTGGAGCTCCTCGAGGTCCACGGTAAGCTCGAGCGGTCACCCCAGGGCCAGAAGCGCTTCGGTCCTGCCCCGGACGGAATCTCAGTCTTTGGCCCAATCAGGACAGAAGAGGGCTTCCAAGCGGGACTGACCCTTAAGCTGGAGTTCCAGGACGAAGGCGGACCTTTTGGCTTCCTTCACCTTTTCGTGGCTGCCCGCTACAGGAGCCCCGTCTTTCCTGACGAAGCCCTCTTCAAGGTCTTCCAGGAGCGAAACCTGCCCCTGAACCTGTGGCCCTACCTGAGGGTCTACGTGGACTTCCTTACCACCCAGATGGGCCTCCCCCGATTGGTGCTGCCCGCCTTGAAACTCTAGGCTCGGTGCCCTTCGAAATGGCCTCAAGTGAACCCGGGCCATCGGTCAACGGAGGAGGGCAGCTCCGATCGGTGTCACCCCAGGGGGGCACCTTGCTCAAAAGGGCGCCCCGTTTTGACATCGCACCCCCCTTGCAAAAACCGGGGGTCTATGCTATAAAGACGTTTGCCCGGCGGCGGGGCCGCTCGGTTCCTTCGGCATCGGTTGCCCAAGGTACCTGGTGAACAGGTCGACCCGAGCGCCAAACATCCCCGGGCACCAAACGAACCCCAGTAAGTCCATCCTGTGCGTTGTTCCCCACAATGGGGGCCGTCCTCGAGGGTTTTTTGTGGAGGGGCTTGATGGCTATGGAGCTCAAGGTGGCTTTGGTGACCTGTGTGGCCTTTGGGAAAGCGGTTAGGGCCTGGCATCGCGGGTACCCGCGGCCTTCGGGCCGTGGCGGAGATGGAACACAAATATTTCCTCGTTTCCAGAATACGGTTTCCTGACGTAAAAAGCTCCACATCAACAGTTCTTTAGAATTCCGGCACAAAGTCAACCGACATAGAGGCGCTTGCCCCTGGCCCTGTGGCTGGGGTGTGGTTTGAGCGGCCGAAGGCCGCTAGAGGAGGTTGTGTGTCCTTCAACGGCTATCGAAGGGGAGGACTTTTCCCTCACACGACCCACCAAGGAGGTAAAGGATATCCCGCATCCCCTGAGGTGGAGCTCCTGCTTTTGGTGGCAGGAAGCCTCTTTTCTGGGGACACCTTCTACGAGGCCGAGGGCGAACGCCACGCTCGTTTCGCAGGGTTGGCTCAGGACATGGTGCGCAGGGATCCCCACTTTGTGGGGAGCCTTGCGGTGTTCGCCCGCCAGGTTTTGGGACTGAGGTCCGGCCCAAGCGCCCTGGTGGCTCATCTCTTCTGGGAAGGGCCAAGGGAGCTGGCGCAAAGGGTGGCCACCCAGGTCTGGCTGCGTGGGGATGAGCATTTGGAAACCCTAGCCTACACGCGTGGCCAGGGCTGGAAGGTGCGCAAGGCCTTGAAGAAGGCGGTGGCCGAGCGCCTGAACCGCATGAGCCCCCAGGCATTGCTGAAGTACCGAGCTGAAGGCAGGCATTTCCGACAAAGGGATGCCCTAATCCTTGCTCACCCCAAGGCGCCCGATAGGGAGCATGCCTGGGTATACGACTACCTCATCCGAGGGAAGAAGGCGTCGCCTGAGGCCCTGGCCTTTGTGCAAAGGGTGAGGGAGGAGGATCCCCTGTGGGAGAGGGTGATCTCTAAGGAGGGCAGTACTCCTGAGGCCTGGCGTAAGGTCCTGCCTCACCTCGAGGGCCTCGCCCTTATCCGCAACCTGCGCAACCTTCAGGAACATGGCCTCCTGGACCGGAGGGAAGTGCAGGACCTCCTCCTGGCCAAGCTGGCGGATCCCGAGAGGGTGCGAGGCTGGCGTATCTTTCCCCACCAGTGGCTTCAGGCTCTATACCAGCTTTGCCCTGGAGATGGGGTGGCCCAGGGTGGGATGAGACCCCACCCCGTGTACCACGCCCTGGAGGGTGCCCTCGAGGCTTCGGTGCCCAGGCTTGACCTGGAAGGGGAAACCCTGATCCTGGTGGACGTGTCGGGCTCCATGTACCAGCGCATGTCCAGGAAGGGGGAGAGCACCTACGCCCTGGCGGCGGCCACCCTGGGGGCGGTTTTGTACCGCCAGGCCGGGGGGAGGCTCTTCGGCTTCAGCGACGACCTGATCCCCGTGCCCTTCTCCCCCGGGGACCCCCTGGTGGCCATGGTGGAACACCTCTTGACCTCCGGAGGGTACGGCACCTACCTGGAGAGGGCCCTGGGCAAGGCCCTCAGGAGTTTTGGGGGGCGCAGGGTGGTGATCCTCACAGACGAGCAGGTGGCGGACGACGCCTACCGCCCCTTGAGGCCCTGGCTTCTCGGGGATGACCGCCGCCGCGTGCACGTGATCAACCTGGCGGGGTATGCGCCCCTGGCCTTTCCTCAGAACGGCATCAGCCGCATCGGAGGCTTTAGCGACAGGCTGTTGGAGCTCCTGCCCCTCCTGGAGGCCCAGGACCCCATCGGCTGGATGAAGGCCTTCGGGAGGGAGCATGGCCTGGAGGTGGGCTAAGGCCCCCCGGGGAGGTGGAAGGTGAAGGTGTTGGCCCTAGATCCCGGAACGGTCCACAACGCCTGGTCGGTGGTGGAGGAATCGGAAGGAAGGCTTTTCGTGGTGGAGCATGGTTCCCTTTCGGCCTCGAGGAGAGGCAGGCAGGAGGTGGTGGGTGCGGTGGAGGCCCTGGTGATCCAGGCCGTGGAACGCCACGGCCCCGATCTCCTCCTGGTGGAGCTCCCCAAGGGCCGAAAGCCCTCGGTGCCCCGCGAGGTGTGGAGGGAGCTCCAGGGGATCGCCCACTCCCTGGCGTCCAGGCTTTCCTCCACTCTTCCCGTTTGCACCGCCTTTGCCTCCACCCCTCGAGGCTTCCACGATCCCTTCCAGCCCCCAGGCTGGCGCCAGCGCCTCACCGGGCTCAACCGGCCTTCCGACCTGGATGTGAGGCGTAGCCTCGAGGGGCTTGGGCTCGGCCCTCTTCCCAGAAATAGCCACGAGCTGGACGCCGTGGGTCTTGGGGTAGCCTACTTTCACTTCCCGGAGCTGTTCCAATGGGTGGAGGAACCCTCTTCCAGGGATCCCGGACCCAGGTGGGATGCCCTCACGGAGGAGTTGCGTAGGCTTTGGGCGGCCTGACCGCCTTAGAGGAGGACTGCCATGGAGGAGAGGATGTGGATTGCAGAAGAAAAGGTGAGCGGGGCCAGGCTGGAGGAGATCTGCCGTATGGCAGGGTACACCACCTCCGTGGATCAAGACGGGGATCTGGTGGTGCATGGAGATGCCCTAAAGACCCTCGTGGTTGTTAACCGAGAGAAGAGCGTCATTCACTTCGCCTGTGTCTTTAGTTTTGAGCCATGGGTGCCCGAGCAGGACAGGCTTCTCTTCGTCAACAGGGTCAACGACACCACCCATGTGCTACGGTTCTCCATGAAAGTCCAGTTGCCGGACATCCTGGTGGTGGACTACGACCTTCCCTTCCAGGGAGGGGTCCTGGAGTCCCAGATTCGCTTTGTTCTGCGCCTCTTTCATCAGGGCCTTCCCCTGCTCATCGCCCTCCACGGGGGTGCAGGCCTTCTTCGCTAGGGTTTTGAAGGCGTGGACCGGGGCTGGGTGGGGGGCGCCTGGCCCCTCGGCAACCCCGAACCCCCACGGCAAGCTGGATAGAATGAAAGTGGAAAACGTATGAAGACCTCCTTACGGCTTTTGCACACGGCGGACTGGCACCTGGGGAAGACCTTGAAGGGGGTGGACCGCACCCCGGAGGTGGCCTCGGCCCTCGAGGAGGTCCTCAGATTGGTGCGCTCCGAGAAGGTGGATCTCGTCCTGGTCAGCGGGGATCTCATGGACCACCCCCAACCCTCCACGGAGGCGGAAGCCCTCCTGGTGGAGTTCTTCCTGCGTTTGGCAGAAGCGAAGGTTTCGGCCATGGCCATCGCCGGGAACCACGACTCTGGGGAGAGGATGGAGCGGGTCTATCGTCAGCTCTTGGGTCGCTTCGGGGTGGAGCTGCGGGGCCAGCTGGCTTTCGCCCACGAGGGCGGGGTGGTGGATCGGGGAGGCCTCAGGGTGGCCCTGGTGCCCTTCCTTTCCGAAAGACGCCTGGCCAAGACCCTGGAACTTCCCCCTGAGGAACGCCACCTGGCCTATGCGGAGGGGATGCGCCGCCTTTTGGCCCACCTGGCCCAGGAGGGCACTCCGGACGTGTACCTGGCCCACTTCACCGTGGCGGGGGCCAGGGTGGGGGGTGGGGAGTATGTGCTGCACCTGGCCGAGCACTACGCCGTGCCTCCTGGAGTCCTGCCGGGGGCCCGCTACATCGCTTTGGGCCACCTTCACGCCCTGCAGCAGGTGGCGGAAAACGCCTGGTACCCGGGAAGCCTGATCCCCCTGGACTTCGGGGCCAGCGAGCGGGCGGAGAGGGGGGTGGTGCTGGTGGAGCTCCCTCTGGACCGCCATCTTCCCGCCCGGGTCCACCCCATGCCGACAAACTGGGGAAAGCCCCTCCGCACCTTCCGGGTCAGGGTTTCCCAGGTGCAGGAAAGCCCCGGGGAGCGGGCCCGAATCCTGGGGGAGATCGAGGCCTTCCCGGGCTGGGCCCGGGTGGTGGTGCAGGGGCCCATGCACCTGGAGCTGAGGGACACGCTTAAGGAAATGGAGAGGGTCCTCGAGGTGGCGTGGGAAGAGGAGAGGGAAGGAGACGGGGGCGAGGCGCACCCCCCACCCTCCGCCCTCGAGGAGGCCTACCGGCAGTACCTGATGGAGGCAGGCCGCTGGGAAGGGGACCCCCCGGGGGAGGAGCTGGTCCATAGCTTTGCCGAGTTGCGGCAGGAGGTGGAAGAACATGAGGCCGGTGAGGATTGAACTGGAGGGTTTTGGCCCTTACCGGAAACGCCAGGTGGTGGACCTGGAGGGTGCGGATCTTTTCGTCATCACGGGTCCCACGGGAAGCGGTAAGACCACTCTGTTGGATGCCATTACCTTCGCCCTTTACGGAAGGGTTCACCGCCTGGGCAGCCGCAGGATCGAGGAGATGCGCCATCCCGAGGCGGAGAGGATGTGGGTGAGCCTCACCTTCCAGGTGGACGGCCGGGTCTACCGGGTGGAACGGGAGGTGGGCAGGAGGCGGGAGGTCCGGGTGGCCGAGCACCTGGGGGAGCGCTGGCAGATCTGGGATGTCAGGGGCCGGAATCTGGAGGGTAGTTTGGAGAGGATCCTGGGCATGGACTACGACACCTTTGTCCGGACCGTGCTCCTGCCCCAGGGTGAGTTCGACCGCTTCCTGCGCCGGGACAAAGGGAGCGAGCGGCGGAAGATTCTGGACCACCTCTTCGGCCTGGATGTCCTTCAGGACATGAGGACCAAAGCCAGTGAGCGCAAGGGGAACCTGGAAAGCAGGATCGCCGCCCTCGAGGCCGAGCTGGAGTCCTTGAAGGAGGCCACCCCGGAGGCCCTGGAGCAGGTCCGGAACAGGATGGGGCAGGTGAAAAAGGCCCTGGAGGCGAAGACGAGCGAGCTAAAAAAGGTTCAGGATGTCCGGGACCACTTCAGGGCCCTCCTCGCCCTATACGGGGAAAAAGCCCGTTTGCAAGAGGAGCTTTCCCGGCTCATGGAGGCGGAGCCTGCGCTTCTGGGGGACAAGGAACGGGCGGAGCTTTCCCAAAGGGCGAGGGAGCTCGTGGATCTGCTAGCGGAAAAGGAGAAGGCGGAAGCCCTTCTGAAGGAACTCAAGGAAGCGGACGCCCAGTTGGAGGAGGAGCGTGACGCCTTGGCTCGGGAACTGGACCTGGCCGAGCTCGAGCGGCTGGAAGGGCTTTGGGCCCAACGCGCCTATCTCCGGTCCCTCCACGACCTCCTGGGGAAGGCGGGAGAGAAACCTGCCCTCCATCCGGAGGCTTCCCCGTGGGAGGAGGAGGACGAGGCCGCCTTAAGGGAGGTCCTCGAGGAGCTTCCCCGCATGGAAAAGGCCAGGGAGCTGAAGGAGAAGCTCGTCCGCCAAGAGAAGGAGCTATCGGAGGTGGAGGCCGGGCTTCAGCAGACTCGCATGGCCCTGGTCCAAACCCTCCAGGCGGAGGTGGAGGAGCTGGAGGAGAGGCTTGGCCACCTGGAACGCCATCTGGGCGAGCTTGGGGTGGCCCGCTTCCGCCACCTCCTGCGGCCGGGAGAACCCTGTCCCCTTTGTCTCACCCCCGTCCAGGCCCTGCCGCCGGCCCTGGAGGAGGGGAAGGAGAAGGAGCTGGAAGGGGAGAGGAAGCAGGTGGAAACGCAGCTGGCCAGGAAGCGGGTGGAGCTTGAGCGCCTGCTGACGCTTGTCGGGCAGGAGGTTCCCCCGGCGAAGGTGGGGGTGGTGGCTGCCCTGGAAAAGGAGGAAACCCGGTTGGCCCGGCAGGCGGATGAGCTACGGGTTGCCGTAGGGTCTCTGAAAAAAGCCCTTGCGGACCTCGAGGTGGAGGACCTGGACCTGGAGGAGGAGTTTCGGCGCCTTGGCCAGGAGAAGCACCGCCTGGCCCTCTCCCTGGCGCACCACCTGGCGCAGGTGCTGGGGGGAAAGAACCTGAAGGACTTCATGACCTGGCTGGAGGAGCGCCTCCGGCACCTGCGGGGGCAGAAGAAGAGGCTGGAGGAGCTGGAGGAAGGGAGAAGGGAGCTCAGGGAAGAGTTTGGGCTCGTCCTGGCCCGGCTTGAGGAGAAGGTACGGGCCTTGGAGCAAGCCTGGAAGGATAACCCCGACCTTCCCCGGGACGGGAAGGCCCTACGGGCCCTTCTCCTGGATGAGGCAGAGGAGAAGAGGGCCCTTGAGGATTGGGAGAAACACCGGGACCATGTCCTAAGGGTCGAGGGAGCCCTGGAGTCCCTGGAGGCCAGGCTTCAGGAGCTGGCTCCGTTGCCCGAGACGCCGCCCACGCAGGAGGACCTGGAGGCGCTGGAGAAGCGCCTGGAGGATCTCAGCCAGGAGATCGGGGAGCTCAGCCAGGAACTGGGTGAGCTTCGTGGGGAGCTAGTGAACCTGGAGGGAGAGGTGAAACGCCGCGTGGGCCTGGAGGAGGATCTCCGGGAAAGGCGGCGGCAGTTCCGCATCTGGGAGGCCCTTACCAGCGACCTGCAGCAGCGGGCTTTCCCCGAATGGCTGCACCGCCGCCTGCAGCGGGCCCTCCTGGTCAGGGCCAACGAGATCCTGCACCAGCTCTCCTCCGGACGGTACAGCCTTAGGGTCAGGGAGGAAAGCGGCCTGGAGTACGAGGTGTACGACGCCTGGACGGGGGTCCACCGGTCTGCGCACACCCTCTCGGGGGGCGAGTCGTTTCTGGCGAGCCTGGCCCTGGCCCTTGCCCTTTCGGAAGAACTTGCCCGCAGGAAGCTGGAGGCCTTTTTCCTGGACGAGGGGTTCGGCACCCTGGACGGGGAGACCCTCGAGGTGGTGGCGCAGGCCCTCGAGGGGCTGGGACGGCAGAACCGGATGATCGGCGTCATCACCCACGTGGAAAGCCTGGCCCAGCGTTTCCCCATGAGGCTTCGGGTTCGGAAGGGGAGGGGGGAAAGCGTGGTGGAGTGGGTGGACTGAGGGCAGGTTACTCCTTGGGGCCAAACTCGTAGCGCTGGGTGTACGGGTTGTAGCGGATCTCCCAGTCACAGGGTACCAGCTCGTAGCTCCCGGTATACGGGTTATACTTTTCGCACAGGTCCTTGGCCTTACGGGCTTCGTACCTGCCTGTGAAGCGGTTGACCTCGGCATCATTGTCGGTCCCCACGCCGTATTTGCCCGTGAAGGGATTCAGGACTTCCTTGTGCTCTTTTCCCTCATCGTAGTACTCGTATTTACCCGTGAAGGGGTTGTACTTGATGGCCATGACTCCAGTATAGGATGCGTGACGACTCCCCGCTCTGAAGAGCGGGGCTTCTCGGTTCTCACGGGACGGCCCATGCCGTACCCATCCCCGAAGGCTCCGTCCGAGCCCTAGCCAGGATGTTCTGCGCCGCCGCTATGTCCCGGTGTAGGTGAGCCCCGCACTGGGGGCAGGTATACTCCCGCACCCACAAGGGTTTCTTCTCCCGGTACCCGCACACCGGGCAGTCCTGGCTTGTGTACTTTGGATCTACCTTTATCACCTGCCTACCAGCCTCTGCCGCTTTGTAGGCAAGGATTCTTAAAAACTGTCCCCAACCCGCATCCATTACTCCTTTCGCAACATAGGAGCGGGCCAGG
>NZ_ATNI01000022.1:0-7772 GCF_000511705.1 Thermus sp. NMX2.A1 | reverse complement strand
GTCGTTTTGGATAAAATAAGAGAAATGAATATTATTGCTTATCCAGAAAAAATAAAACCTGTACATATTCAGGTTTTTTTCTGGTTACCAGATAAGCCCACATTTTTTGATGACATAGAGAACCAATCTGGAAAACCATGCTCCTCTGATGCATACCTTCTTCAAAAAGATGAAATAAAAAAATACGAAAACGAGTTTATCGAAAAAGGAGTTGCGGTGTTGGCTGGGTGGGCGGATGAAGACTTGCTTGTAAGTGCTTCTGAAAGAACAGAAATGGGCAACAGTCTTGCTAATACAAATAGGCGGGTATACAAGCGGCTCAAACTGAAGGAAGCTTATGCTATAGAAGAATTGCCGATATATTTGAGGGCGCACACATCCTGAATCAACGCAAAACTTGCATGTATCTCCAATCTGGGCTGGGAGAGGGAACCCGTCGCAGGTCTTGCCGGGCCTGAACGCCTGTGACAGTGTTAGGCGGCCACCTGATCCCGGCCTCTCCTGCAAAGCAACCCGGTCCCAAGCGGCCGTATCCCACATGCTCACCCTCTTCGCCCCCTCCCTCCAGGGTACCCTTCGCTTCCCCAACTCCCCCGAAGGCCGCCAGGCCCTCCTGCAGGCTCTCCGCCATCACCGACCCCACCTGGTGGTCCTGGAACCCACCGGCCCCTATCACTTCCCCCTCCTGGAGCTCCTCCTGGAGGCCGGCCTCCCTGTGGCCGTCGTCAACCCCCAGCAGGCCGCCGCCTTCCGCCAAGCCTCCCACCAAGAAAGCCCCTCTCCCCCCGGAGAGAGCTTCACCCAGTGGGCCAGGGGGTAGGCTAGGAGGGACAACACGGGAAACCGATGCACCCCCAAAGCCGTCCGCTGCCCAAAGCGGGCCAGGGAAAACTCGCCCTTCATGGCCCGGAAGAAGTGCTCTATCGTAAATCGCCGCCGACCTCACACCAGCACGGTCTGGGGACCCGCGGGAAAGGTGGCCACCCCATACCGCCACGTTCACCCTCCCCCGGGCAAAGGATGGCGGTACCAGCTGGCCTACACGGGAAAGAAAAGTCCCCGCAGGTGCACCCGGCGCCCCTGCCGCTGGAGCCCAGAGAAGCCCAGAGAGGGGAATGAGGGCACGGGTGGGCCATGGATAGCGGTTGAGGAAGCAGGAGAGGGCGGAGGAGGATTTGGCCTTGGTGTGCTGGGACCTGGCCTTGCCGTGGCCGGTGAGGGAAAGGAGAAAGAGGGCTTTGGGGGATTTGCGGAGGTGGGGGGTTGGCAGGAGGGCGAGGAGGGAGCAGAGTGCAGAGTAGAGACTGGGCCGCTTCCCTTCATCCGAAGGGAATCCGGCGGCCCTCTTCAAGAGGTCCTTAGGCGGAGATATTCGCGGGATGAATAAGTGCAAGTTTTGAGTTAGGGTCCGTAGATTATGTCCTCGTATTCCAGATGGGTTTCCGCTTTTGGGGCAAGGGTGGTCGGCCTAGGTTCGATCCCAAGAACCCAGAAGGCATCTATGACTTCAATGAGCTCAGGGGACGGAGCAAACCAGTAGCGGTAAGGCTCACTCAAAAAGTCTTCTGAACGCTTTGTGACGGCCTCTCTCAGTATAGAAAGAGGTTTTTCGGAATAGAACCGAAACAACGCCTGGGGGGCTTTACTTCCCCTATGTACCTGCTATATAACAGGTATCACCATGGCCCCCACCCGGCTCCCCCCTGGACAGCAGCGGGTCCTCAAGGCCGCGGCGGAGATGGCTCGGGAGGGCCTTTCCCCCACCGCCCACGACCTCACCAAGGCCCTGGGCCTCCGCCCCCAGACCCTCAGGCAACACCTGGAAGCCCTGGAAAGGAAGGGCCTCCTCCGCCTCCACCCCGGAGGCCACGGCCGGCCCACCCACCTGGAGCTCACCCCCGAGGGAGCCCTCCTGGCCGGGGTGGCCATCCCCGTAGTGGGGCGCATCCCCGCGGGGCCCCCTGAGCTCGCCCTGGAGGAGGCGGAGGGGCTCATCGCCCTCCCCGGCTGGCCCGGCCTCTTCGCCCTGGTGGTGGAGGGGGACAGCATGGCGGAGTACCTCCTGGAGGGGGACGTGGTGGTGGTGGAGCGGGGGGTGAGGCCCCGGCGGGGGGAGATCGCCGCGGTGCTCTACGGGGGGAGGACCACCCTCAAGTACGTCTACCCCGAGGGGGAGGTGGTGGTGCTCAAGCCCCACAACCCCGCCTACCCCACCCTGCGCCTTCCCGCGGGGGAGGTGGAGGTGCAGGGGGTTTTCCGCTTCCTCCTAAGGGGGAAGGAGGCCTTGAAGCGGCTTGGGATTTTCCAGGAGGTCAGCCTATGACGCAGGATTGGACAGGACAGACGGACAAAGAGGTACGCTATCTGGTCCTCCCGCTCATGCCTAGGGAGGAGCGCTTGGCGGTGGCCATCCGGCCGGAGCTCTACCGCCAGACCCTGACGGAGGAGACGGATGGGCGCACCTACTTGCGCCCCCTCGAGGGGGAGGAGGCTTTCGTGGTGCCTTGGGCCGCCTTGGGCGAGGAGGAAAGGCATGCCCTGCAGAGGGGAGAGGTGGTGGGGCTTTCCCAGCGGCCCGGGGCGGAGGTGGCCGCGGAGGTTTACCTCCTTCAGGATGCCGTGCCCGCCATCTGGGTTCGCCTGGACCGAGGGGGCCTGGGGGTGCTCCTGGAGGCGCTTCTGGACCCCGAAGCGGCCTAGAACCTGGGGGCCTCTGGCCCCCCGGAGAGGGCCATGGACGAGCTCACCCAGGCCATCGAAAGGGTGGACCTCCCGGAGCTCGTGGCCCGCTTCTGGCCGGATTCCGGGGCCAGACCCGGTAGGCCCGGCCTCTACCGGGCCGCCTGGCGGGGGGACCGCCACCCTTCCCTCTCCCTCTTCCGAACCCGGGGCGTTTGGTTTTTCCGGGACCACGCCACCGGGGAAAGCGGCAACGCCTACCACCTCCTCCGGGCGGCGGGGATGAGCAAGGAGGAGGCGGTGGAGGTCCTCCTGGGGCGGAGGCCCCTGCCGGAGCTCCCCAAGGCGGTGCGGCGGACCCGCCCCAAGCCTACCCCACCCCTGGACCAGGAGCGCCTCCTGCGGGAGGCCCAGGCCCGCCTGCGGGAAGCCAAGGAACTGCCTGAGGTCCTCTGGGAGCGGGGGGTCAGCCTGCGGGAGGCGGTGGCCCTGGGCATGGGCCTCTCCCCGGAAGGGGACCTCCTCCTGCCCATCTACGACCGGGAGGGCAGGGTGGTGGCGGTGAAGGTGCGCCACAGGGAGCCGAGGGAGGGGGCCCGCTACCGCTACCTGGCCCGAGGGAGCGGCACGCCCCCCTGGCACGGGCCCGGCTTCGGCAGGCGGGCGGGGGTCTTGGTGGTGGAGGGGGAGCTCAACGCCGTGGCCCTCTACCTGGCCCTGGGGGACCTCCTGGACGTGGTGGGGGTGGCCGGGGTGAACGGCACCCTGCCCGAGCCCGACGGGAGGCCCACCTTCCTCCTCCTGGACGGGGACGAGGCGGGCCGGGAGGCCGGGAGGCGGTGGCAGGAGGAGCTTGGGGGCCACCTCCTGGCCCCCCTGGAGGGCGGGGACGCCTGCGAGGTGGCCCACGGGCAGGGCCGGGAGGCCCTCAGGAAGGAGGTCCTGGCCCGGGTGGGGGAGGCGCTTTTGGGAGGTGAGCCCTAGTATGGAACCCATGGAGATCGCCCTCCTCCCCCTCGAGGGCGGCCACGCCCTGGTGGCCGAGGTGGGGGTTTTCGCCATCGGCAAGGACGCGGAAGCCGCCCAAGCCCTGGGGCAAAGGCTTTACGCCCACCTGGGCCTCCCCGTGGTGCCCCTGGTGGTGGGGGGGCCCAGGCGGGGCTACCACCAGGGGGTCTTGCACCTGGGGAGCCTGGAGGAGCACCTGCCCCACCTCCCCCGGGTCCTCACCCCCGGGGAGGTGCAGGCCCTGGCCCGCTTCCTGGAGGGCGGGGGACCCAGGCCCGAGGTGCGGCTTCGCCTGCCCGCCAACCCTTCCCCCAAGCCTTCTCCAGCCGCAGAACAGCCCTCAGAACCCTTGCCCCCTCAGGCCCAAGAACCCCTTCCCCAGGGAAGCCCAAAGCTCCCCCCTGGCAGGGGCGCGGTCTTCGTGCGGGGCGGGGACTGGCGCAACCGGGAGGTGGTGGCCCCGTCCGCCGGGGAAGCCCCTTCCCCTGCCCGTCCCGCCCCGGCCCCCAAGCCCTCGAGGCCCCAGGCCCCTCCTTCCCCCCTCCGGCACCTGGTCTGGCTTCCCGCCCTCCTCGTCCTCTACGCCGCCTTGACCCATCTGCCCGGCCTGGTGGCCTTGGTCCCTGCCCTGGGCTTCCTCCGCACCCAGGACCGCCTCCTCAAGCGGGGGGGCTCGGCCTGGGACTGGACTGGGGCCTTCCGGCGGGTGGTCTACGGGGTGAGCCTCACCCTCTTCCTGGGGGTGGCCCTCCGCTTCCCCCTGGAGGCCTCCCTCACGGGGGCCCTGGCCTGGGCCCTTTTGCCCTCCCTGTGGGGGGCTTTGGCCCTCTACCGCCCCCTGCCCTTGGGGGAGGCCTCGAGGCTCTACGCCCTGGCCTGGGGGGACGCCCTCTTTTGGCTTGGGGCCTTCGCCCCCCTGGCCTTCTACCTGGGGGCGCCCCTCCTTGGGGTCTTGCTCCTGGTGCCCGCCCTCTTCTGGGCTTTGGGAAGGCACCTGGACCCATACATAGCAACATAAGGTTGCGCCATAGGCAAAATATGTGGCAACATAAGGGCGTATGCGAAGCGCCCTCCTTGGCCTTTTCCTTTTGGCGGGCCTGGCCCAGGCCCAGGTGGTCCTCAAGACCTACTACGCGGAAGACCTGGTGCGCTCCCCGGGCGTTCTGGAGGTGAGCCCGGGGTTCACCACCGTCCTGGACTTCTGGGACCAGGTGGATGCCGCTTTCAGCGCTAAGCGGGAACTCCTCAGGATCGAAGGCGGCGGCCCCCGGCTCCTCCTTTCGGCGGGGATGGTGGGCACGGCCACGGGTCCCGTCCCGGTGAAGTCGGGGATGACAGACCTGGTGGTGGAGGTGGGGGGGAGAACCCTCCTCTTCACCGTGCGCATCGCCCCCGGGGAGTACCCGAGGCGCTACCAGATCCTCCTCCGGCGGGGGCAGGGGGGGACCTACGCCCCCACGGGGCAGGGGGTGGCCCCCACGCCTCCCGCTCCTCCGGTGCAGGCTTCCCCTAAGGTGGAGGCTCCGGCACCCAACCAGCCGCCCCAGGACCCCGGCCCCCAGGTGGCCTTCACCACCGCCGTCCAGGCCCCCACGGACGCCTCGGGGCGGGTGAGCGTCTTCTTCACCCTGGAGAACCGGGGGCGCAACCCGGTGAGCTTTGCCCTGAACGACCTCGAGGTCCTCCAGGAGGGGAAGCCCCTGCGCTTCAGCGTGCGCCGGGATCCCCTGAAGGCGGTGCTGAACCCCGGGGAGGGGCAGAGCGGGGTGATCCTGGTGGAGGGGGTAAAGCCTGGGGAGCTCCTCCTCAGGTGGCGGGGGGTGGAGCTGGGCCCCGGGCGGAGCTTCGCCCTGGAGCGGAGGCTTTTGGGCACCACCCTGGAGATCCAGACGGGGGACGGCCGTTAGGAGGTGCCCGGTGAGCCGCACCCACGAGCTCCTCCGGCCCTGGACCGAGGGGCCCTTCACCCTGAAGGAGGCGGCGGAGCGGTATGGGGAGGCCCTGGTGGCCGAGGCCCTACGGGAACGCATCCTGAAGCCGGTGATGACCCGGCTGGGCCCCGTCCTGGTGCCCGCCTCCCGGGGCCGGGTGGCCCTGGGCCTCACCCGCCACTACACCCCAAGGCCCGCCCCCCTGGAGGACGCCCTCCTGGTGCGGCGGCAGGTGGAGGAGATGGTGGCCAGAGGCTACCGGGTCCTAAGCCGCAAGGGGGGCCGGGCGGTCTTGGAAGGGGAAGGGGAGCGGGTCTTGGTGGTGGGGGGAGCCCAGCGGGGCCTCCTGGAAAGCCGCCCCCGGCGCAAGGACCCCCTGGAGGCCACGGCCCAGAGGGTGGTGGTCTTGGTGCCCGAGGGGCAGGCGGTGCGGAGGAGCCGCCTCCGGGTGGAGGTGCGGGAGGTGGCCCTTGGAGGTGGCTAGGCAGTTCGCCGACCTGGTGGGGAGCCTGGTCCCCCCGAGGGGCTTCATCCTGGCCCTGGTGGCCTTCGCCGTGGTCATGGGAGGCCTCCTCATCGCCATCGGGGAGAAGGACCGGGGGATCCTCTACCTCATCGCCGCCCTCCTGGGGGGCATCCTGGCCGCCTTCGCCCGGCCCCTCCTGAGGGGGCTACTGGGCATATGAACGAGGTCCTCTGCGCCGTCAACCGGCTCATCTGCGCCCTCACCCCACCCGTGGCCCTGGTCCTGGCCCTGGGGGTCCTGGCGGTGGTCCTCCTGGGCTACCGGGTGCTCATGGGGGACCTGAGGCGGGCCAAGTGGACCCTGGCGGCCCTCCTCCTCCTGGGGGCCTTCCTGGCCCCCATCCCCAACGGGAGGGGGGGCTACACCGCCGCCTTCTACCCCTTCGTGCGGGCCCTCACGGGCGGGTACGGGGGATGCACCTTCCGGGGCCCACCCCCGCCCTACACCCCCAGGCCGGACGAGGCCCCGGTGCGGGGGCTTTCGTGCGGGGGGCGGTAGCCTCTCCCTCCTCCGGCAGGCTCCCCAGTGGCGGGTGGCCTAGCCCTCGGGACCCTCACGGCAGGGGCGGAGGGCAAGGAGATGTGCTATGCTCTGCTTGTATGCGCCTAACCGTGCACCTCCCCGAGGACCTGGCCCGCCTCCTCCGGCAAGCGGCGGAGAACGAGGGCAAGTCCATGAGCGCCCTCACCGCGGAGGCCCTGGAGGCCTACCTGAAGGAGCGCAAGAGGAAGAGGTTGGGCCTCGAGGTCCTGCGGCGGGCGGGGCAAGCCCGGGTGGCCCCGGAGGCCCTCCAGCTTCTGGAGGAGGGGCGGCGTGATCGCCCTTGACACCGGCTTCTTCGTACGCCTCCTCCAGGGGCACGAGGGGGCCAAGGCCAAGTGGCAGGCCCTGGTGGAGGGGGAGGAGGGGGTGGTATCCGGCCTCTCCTCCGTGGAACTCCTCCGCCTGGCCCTCAAGGGGGCCCTGGACCGGGAGGACGCGGAGCTCCTCCTCCAGGCCATCCCCGCGGTGTGCCGGGTGGTCTGGCCAGACTGGGCCATCGGAGAGAGGGCGGCCCGGCTCTCCCACGGCCTCCACCTCCCCCTGGTGGACGCCCTCATCCTGGCCACTGCCCTGGAGGCGGGGGCCAAGGAGCTTTGGACGGCGGATCGGGACCTAGCGAGCTACCAGGGGAAGCTCCGGGTGGTCCTGCTGGGGTAAGCCGCCCCTCCAGTGGCGGGTGGCCTGAGCCTGGGGGCCAAGGCCTTCTACCTCCCTAACCTAGCTCAATCCGACCGTGCTCCATTTAAGATGGTACCGTTTTCTCCAACGGCCACCACTAAACCCGAGTCATAGCCGTAAGCGATGCCCCAAAGGGTTTCCTGCGTGGCAGAGTGTACTTGATCCCAGTTTAGACCATCCTCAGAGAGGATAATCGTGCCTTTTTCGCCTACAGCAATGAACATTCCCATGTTTTGAATAAGGCCGGATGAACTGTCCTGATAATATGCATGAACCACTCCGAACAGGTTCGGCCCACTTCCAGAAGAAACCGCTTTTATTTCCCATTCAGCGTGTTCGCCTTCGTTCCATTCAATGCCGTTCTCAGATGGGGACAACAGTAAAATGGTGCCGCTTTCGCCTACGGC
>NZ_ATNI01000021.1:0-2933 GCF_000511705.1 Thermus sp. NMX2.A1 | reverse complement strand
GATAGGCCAGCACCGTATCGCTTTCTATCCCCTCGGCCACCGCTTGCAGGCCTAGGGCCTTGGCCAGGGCAAAAACCGCCGCTACCAGGCGGGCGGTGGGGCCTTGGGGGTCGGGAGGGTTTCCCAGGCGCTGGGTGAAGGCCTGGCTCAGCTTGAGCCCATCCACGGGAAGCTGGGCCAGCCGCTCCAGGCTGGAGTAGCCCGAGCCGAAATCGTCCAGGAAGATGCTTATGCCCAGAGCCTTGAGGGCCTCGAGGGCCCGGGTGGCATCCCTGCCCCGCTCGTCGGGGATCAGGCTGGTTTCCGTGATCTCCAGAACCAGGCGGCCAGGCGGACAGGAAGTTTCCTCCATGGCTTCCGCCACCCGAAAGGCATAGGTGGGGTCCAGGAGCTCCTGGGGGCTCACGTTCACATGCACCTTCAGGTGGTGCCGGTCCAGTTCCCGGAGAACCTGGCGGAGGACCCACTGGCCCAGCTCGGGCATGAGGCGGTGGCGTTCCGCCAGGGGGATGAACACGGAAGGCGGGGCCAGGCGCCAGCGCACGAGGGCCTCGAGGGCCACCCGCTTCCCCGTGCGCAGGTCCACGATGGGCTGGTAGGCCAGCCAGAGGCCCTCTCCCCGCTCCAGGTCCTGCCTTAGCGCCTCCAGGAGGTTCATCTCCTGCCGGAGGGCTTCTTGCAACTGCGGTTCAAAGAAGGCCAGCCGGTCCTTGCCCTCCCCCTTGGCCTGGTACAGGGCCAGGTCCGCCCGCTTGAGAAGTTCTGCTGGGGAAAGGCCAGGCTCCCCCAGGGCAATGCCCAGGGAGGTGGAGAGGTGGTAGAGGCGTTCTCCCATGGCGATGGGGATGCGGGCCACCTCCAGCAGTCTTTCCGCAATCTGCACGGCCTCGGCAGGAGTTTTAAGGCCGGTAAGGAGCACCAGGAACTCGTCCCCTCCCTGCCGGGCCACCAGGTCCCGGGGGCGGAGGGCGGCCCGCAGGCGGGCGGCCATGACCCGGATCACCTCGTCCCCGGCGGCGTGCCCGTCCAGGTCGTTCACCAGCTTGAGCCCGTCCAGGTCCAGGTACATGACCGCTAGGTGCGGGCCCTCCTCCTTCAGGGCTTGGGCCAGCTTTTCCAGGAAGAAGAGGCGGTTGGGCAGGCCCGTTAAGGGATCGTGGTAGGCCAGGTGCTGGATCCGGCCTTCCAGCTCTAGCCTTCTCAGAAGGAGGCCGAGCTGGCTGGCGAAGGCCTGGGCCAGCTCCAGGTCCAGAGGGGTGAAGGCATCCTCCCGCTCAAAGTTGTCCAGGTACAAGAAGGCCTTGCGCTCCCCCGCCAGGTACACGGGGAGGGAGAGGATGGCCTTGATCTCCCGGACCCGGCCGGCCTCCTCCATGATCTTCCGCCTTGGTTCGTCCAGGCGGGCGTTGAAGCGCTCCAGGTCCTTCCAGGTGAAGACCTGGGCTCCCTTGTGGCCCGTGAGGGAGAGGGGTTCGTCGGGGCGCAGGCACACCTGGCGAAGGGCTTCCAGGTCGTACCCCTGGGCGGCGACGAAGTGGTAGCAGCCATCTTCCAGGAGGACGGTGACGCTTCCCGCCTGGGCGGTGGGGACAGTGTCCAAGGCAGCCTCGAGGATCAAGCCGAAGATGGACTCGGAAAGCCCCTCGGCCATCAGGGTTTCGTAGACCCGGAGGAGGTTTTTGCGGAAGAGGTTCCAGCGGACTTCCCGGACCTTGGCTTCCTTCCGCTCCGTCACATCCACGCCTAAGGCCAAAATTTCCAACGCCTCCTGGCCTGGGCCTGGCACCGCCAGGAGGGTCCACTCTACCGCCTGGTCTTTCTCGGTGAGGAAACTGCGGGGCTGGCCTGGAGCCTTCAGGGCCTCGGCCACCGGCAGGGAAAGCCCGTGGGGAAACGCCCTCTTGAAGGCTGGGTTGGCGTAGAGCAGATGGCCCTCTTTGTCCAGGCGGGCCAGGTAGAAGGGGGAAGCCTCGAGGAGGGTTTCCAGCCAGCGTTCCCTTTCCCAAAGCTCCAGGGTCCGGGCCAGGGCCTCGGCCACCAGGCGCAGGAAGGCCTCCTCTTCTGGGGTGAACTCCCTTATCCTCTGGCAGTCGTCCACCCCCAGGAACCCCCAGAGCCTTCCCTCCACCCATATGGGCACCACCAGGAGGCTTTGGATCTCCTGGGCCTCGAGGAGGGGCCGTTCCTCCTCGGGGAAGGAAGCCACGGGCCCCGCCACCGCCCGGTCCTCCAGGAAGCGGTCCAGCCAGCGCCCGTAGCCTTTTTCCCGCATGGGGAGGTTTTGCAGCTCAGGATTCTGGATCTGAGGGGTGGTATCGGGCCCCGCCCACTCCGAAAGCTGGCTGGTGTACCAGATGCCCTGGCGCTCCTCGAGGCGGAAGAGATAAGCCCGGTGGGCCCTAAGGGCCCGCCCTACCTGCTCCAGGGCCTGGGGAAGCCCCTTAATCCCCTGGCGCAGCAGGGGAAGAAGGGCTTGGTATGGGCCTAGGCCCCAGCTCCTGTCCATGGCTAGGCCTGGTCCAGTATACAACTTCTTGGCGGAGGTTCAAGCCACTGTGATTGGCCACTACATTTGAGACACCTTGGGGAACCGACCCCTCCTGTATCTTAGCCAGGAACTCCAAAGGGGCAAGGCCACCCAAGGCCATGTGGGGCCTTCTGCGGTTGTAGTAGTCAAGGTAAGCGTCTAACTTCGCCTGTAGCTCACTAAGCCTCGTGGGCAAAGGTCGGGTGTAAAACTCATCCCTAAAAGTCCGCTGCAGCCGCTCCACGTGCCCGTTGAGCTTAGGGCTCCTGGGGGGCAGCACGAAAAGGGCGATACCTAGACCTTGGCACGTCTTTTCAAACTCGGCCATGAACTCGCTGCCCCCATCCACCTGCACCGCTCGGATGGGGAAAGGCGCCTGGGCCACCAGTCGGGATAGAAACTCCCC
>NZ_ATNI01000020.1:0-33942 GCF_000511705.1 Thermus sp. NMX2.A1 | reverse complement strand
CCACTACCTTCTGGGAAGGACCAGGTGGCAGGAGGGGGCTTCCCGTGCCCTATAGTGAACCTATGGCCTCTTGGATGCGTACCGAGGCGGAGGAAGCCCCCAAGGTCATAGAGCGCCTCCTTAGGGAGAACGAGGGCGAGGTGAGGAGCTTGGCCCGCTTCCTGAGGAAGCGCCCCCCGGCCCTCACCCTTACCGTGGCCCGGGGGAGTTCCGACCACGCGGCCCTTTTTGCCAAGTACCTCCTCGAGGCCCGATTGGAGTGGCCGGTTCTCTCCTTGGCCCCTTCCGTCCTCACCCTTTACCGGGCTAGGCCCAGGGTGCCTTTTCCCTCCCTTCTTCTCGCCTTTAGCCAAAGCGGGGAAAGCCCCGACCTTTTGGAGGTGGTAAGCGCCTACCGCTCCCAGGGAGCCCTCACCGTGGCCCTGGTGAACCGGGAGGAGAGCCCTCTTGCCCGGATGGCGGAGGTGGTCCTTCCCCTCCATGCCGGGGAGGAGAAGGCGGTGGCCGCCACCAAGAGCTTCCTCGCCATGCTGGCCGCCACCCTCCACCTCCTGGCCCAGCTGGTGGAGGAAAGCCGCCTGCGCCAGGTCCTTCCCGCCTTACCCGAGGCCTTGCACCGGGCCTTGGAGGCCTCGGGGGAGCTGGATTACCTGGAAGATGCGGAAAACCTTTTCGTCCTGGGGCGGGGGTTCACGTACCCCGTGGCCCTCGAGGCGGCCTTGAAGCTGAAGGAGGTGGCGGGGCTTCATGCGGAGGGGTTTTCGGCGGCGGAGTTCCTCCACGGTCCCCAGGCCCTTTTGGAGGCTGGCTTTCCGGTGCTGGCCTTGGTGCAAAAGGATGAGGCCTTGGAGGCCCTGCTTTCCACCCTCGAGGGGTTAAAGGCGAAAGGGGCTCATCTTCTCGTTCTCTCCCCGGAACCCGATGCCTTGGCCCTGGCGGATTCTCCCCTGGCGCTTCCCGTGGCCTCCGAGCCCGAGATCACCCCTCTTTTCCTGGCCCAGGCCTTCTATCCCAAGGCGGAGGCTCTGTCCCGGGCCCGGGGCCTGGATCCGGACCGGCCCCGGCACCTCACCAAGGTGACCCGGACCCGCTAGAAGACCCTTTCCCCCAGGGGTACCTCCCGCTCCACGGTGAGGAGGACCACCCGGCCCTCGGCATCCTTAGCCCCCAGGACCAGCACCTCGGAGGGAAAGCCTGCGATGGAGCGGGTTCCCAGGTTCACCGCGCACACCACCAGGCGGCCCACCAGGTCCTCGGGGCGGTAAAGCTCGGTGATCTGGGCGGAACTCTGTTTGACCCCTAAGGGCCCGAGGTCGATCCAGAGCTTGTAGCTGGGTTTGCGGGCTTTCTCGTGGGGTTCGGCCTTCAAGATGCGGCCGATGCGCAGATCCAGGATTTGAAAGGCTTGCAGGGCCTCCATGGCTAGATTCTGCCAGAGGAAGGGGCTGGTACAAACACGTTTCCCGCCTCTTCAGGAGGCGGGACTTTTACAGATAGGGCGCTGGTGGGCCGTGCAGGACTTGAACCTGCAACCAACCGGTTATGAGCCGGCCGCTCTGACCGATTGAGCTAACGGCCCATGCCAAGGGCTTATTTTAGCACAAGGGAGGACTAAGGCCAAACGTCCCGCCCGCTATGTATACACTAAAGGAGGAGGTGAGCCATGACGGTAAACGAGAGCACCACCGATAGGGTGATTCGCTTTATCCTGGCCCTGGTCCTCTTCTACTTCGCTTTCCAGTCGGCATCCCCCTGGAACTGGATCCTGGGGATCGTGGGGGTGGTCCTCCTCTTCACGGCGGTCACCGGCTTCTGCGCCCTCTATAAGGTCCTGGGCATCAGCACCAAGAAGTAGACCGGCTTTGCCGGGCCCTGGACCCCAGGTGAGCTGGGGCGTTGTCTGGCTGAAGGCCGGGCCGGTGGGGATATGGATTGGCCGCTTGTCCCTGGGGATCATGTCCGGGTGGAGTTTTGGAAGTTTCCCGGAGATGTGCTCCACTACTTCTGGGAAGCCCGGGTGGTGGAGGTGAGACCTGAAGGCGTCCTGACCCTTTTGCCACAGGGCGGGACCTTTCACCACGTGGCCAAGGGGAAGGCGGTGGTGCTGGACCACGATGCCTATGTGGCCTTTTTCCCTGGGGCCTGGTACTCCGGGGGACCGGATGTGAGGGAGGGCCGGGTGCTGGAGTATTACTGGAACGTGCAAACCCCGGCGGAGTGGACGGGAAGGGGTTTTCGCCAGTACGACCTCGAGCTGGACGTGCGCTGCCAGGCCGACCATACCTGCCAGGTCTTCGACCGGGAGGAGTTTTGGGCCAAGCGCTCCCTTTACCCCGGGCTTTGGGTGGAGGAGGCGGAAAAGGCGGTGGAGGCCATCCTTCACCACATGCGGCAGGGAAGGTGGCCGGTGCTGCCTCCCGGGGAGCCCCTTCCCTGGATGGAACGGATCTAGGGCGTGAGGGTGGGGAGGGAAGAGGGAGCGGGATCCTGTGCTCCAGACCCCCAGGCTTTAACGGGAATAAGGATGCGCCCCTCGAGGTGCCAGCGTCCTTCCAGGACCACCTGGTAGAGGAGGCCTTTGAAAAAGCCGTGGAAGCTATCCTCCCAGGTTTCCAGGTTCTGGGCCCGCAAGGGGTAGTTGTGCCAGGCGGGGCCCAGGTAGTAGAGCCAGGGGTCATCCAGAAGGCGGGTATCCCGTGGGGGGAGGCCGAGGAGGGCGTTGAAGTAGCCTCTAAGCCGGCTTGCGGTGAAGAGGAGGTTGAGGTAGGGATCCTCGAGGGCCTTCCTGGCCTCGGTCTCGGTCTTGGGGAAGGGTCTTGCTGGATCCCAGGCCCCGAAGAGTCGCAGGCGGTCCTGTTGCTTGAGGGCATCCTCCCAGCTCATCTGGGCCAGGCCCAGGGTGCGGCTCAAGGGGGCGTGGCCTTGGACCTCGGCCAGACCTTGGGCTAAGCCGTCCGCCGCTTCCCGCACCCCCCGGGAAAGCCCCAAGGCCTTGTCTCCCCCGTACTGCTCGTTATCCACAATGGCGGCCAGCACCCCATAAGGAATGCCGAGGGCGGAGGCGGCGGCGCGGATCTCCCGGGCGTAGGGAAGTACGTGGTGGGGGGCGGTGGGCAGGCCCTCGAGGTCCACCTTCTGGCTCCGCTGGGCCTGGCCGATGGCCTCCACCCAGCGCTTGGCCGCCAGGAGGGCGCTTTTGGCTTCGGGGTATGCGGCGCGCTTGCCGGAGCGCTGGTTTTTGAGCTCGAGGCGGAGCAGGCGGTCGTAGGCCCGGGCCGCTTTCTCCCCTAAAAGCAGGTGCAGGCTGGCCTTCAAGCTCAGGTGGAGGCTCACCCAAGCCTCCCGCTCTTCCCTTGGGTAGGGGAGAAGGTCCCTGAGGCTTGGGGAGGGGGGTAGGGTAGGGGGGATGGGAAGGGCCAGGTAGAAAAGGCCCGCTGCCAGCAGCACCAGCCAGGGGCCCGGGGGCATAGATCAGGACTGGGTGTCTTCCACCGGGGCGGGGGGCACCTCCACCGTGGCCTCCACGGGGTAGCCCGCGTAGGTGCGGCGGCCCCCCAGGGTTCTCTCCAGCACCTCCCGCCACTCGGGGAGGTTCAGGAAGCGGTCCGCCTGGTTGCGGAGCTCGAGGTCCGCCAGCTCGTGCACGCCAAGGAGGTGGATTTCCTTCCCCATGGCCCTTAGGGCGCTGAAGGTGTGGGCCAGTTCTCCCGAACCGCTGGCCACGATGGCCCGGTCCCAGCGGGGGGCGGTGGTGAGGAGGTCCGTGGCCATCATGGCCTCAAACCGGGCTTCTCCCCGGACCAAGCGGCTCCGGACCGTGTAGCCCATAAAGACCAGGGCATCTATGAAGCGCTGCTGACGCTCGTCCTCGGGATCGGTGATGGGCACGTAGTAGAAGGCGTTGTAGAGCTGCTCCGGGGTGGCGAACTGGGTGAGGACCCGCCGGTGGTCCACGTTCCAGCCCAGGCGCTTGGTGGCAAGGTACATGTAGGATCCGTCAATGAAAAGGGCAACCCGCATATGCTCCCATCTTAGGACAAAGCCAGGCCCCGGGCTACTCGGGGCCCGTGAGTAGCGGAGAGGAATCTCAGGCCGGTGCTTTCTCCTCGGCCTTTTCCGAGGAGTGCCCGGGGTTCACCTTGAGGGCGGGGTTGGCGTAGGCGGCGGCGTGGTTGGCGGCGATGGCGGCTTCGCCGAAACCCAGCACGATTAGGGGAAGCTTCCCCGGGTAGGTGACGATGTCGCCGCAGGCGTAGACCCCGGGGATGCTGGTGGCCATGGTGGTGTCCACCTTGATCTTGTTCTTTTCCAGCTCCAGCCCCCAGTTGGCCAGGGGCCCCAGCTTGGTGAGGTAGCCCGCCAGGATCAGCACAGCGTCCACCTCCAGCTCCTTTTCCTCCTGGGTTCCGTTGTGGAAGATCACCGCCTTGCGCACCTGGGTATCCCCTTCTATCCGCCGGACCTCGTAGGGGGTGAGCACGGTAAGGCGCCCTTCCTCATGGGCTTTGAAAAGCTCCTTCACGCTGGCCTCGTGGGCCCGGAACTGGGGTCTCCTGTGGATCAGGGTGATCTCCTTAGCGGTGCCCAGAAGGTTCAGGGCCCAGTCCACGGCGCTATCCCCACCTCCCACGATGAGGACCCGCTTGCCCTGGAACTCGGCCTTGGTCTTCACCGCATAGTAAACGCCCTTGCCCTCCAGCTCCTTTTCCCCCGGGGCACCCAGGCGCCTGGGCTCAAAGGCACCCACTCCGGCGGCAATGATTACCGCCTTTGCGGTGTAGGTGTTCCCGGAGGAGGTGGTCACCTTGAAGTGGTCCCCTTCTCTCTCCAGGGTTTCCGCCCGCTCCCCCAGGCTGTAAATGGGGTTGAAGGGAGCCACCTGCTCCACCAAGCCCTTCACTAGGTCCTTGGCGTACACCTTGGGAAAGCCCGCCACGTCGTAGATGTATTTCTCCGGATACAAAGCGGAAAGCTGTCCCCCTGGCTCGGGCAAGGGGTCGATGAAGCGGAAGGAAAGCCCCCGCATGCCCACGTAAAAACCCGCAAAAAGCCCAGCGGGGCCTGCACCAATGATGATCACGTCGGTGTGCTCCATGGCCTCACCTCGCCCTGCATTCTACCCTTAAGGAAACCCTATGGGCGGCGGCTTCCGGTTAGGGACAAAGGTCTTGACCCCATCCCATAATCTTCGCCCTATGGTCCGCCAGCTTACTATGGAGGTGGGATCTTTCTCCCGCCTGGAGAAGACTAGTCCACCCGTAGCACCACTTTTCCAAAGACGCGCCGCTCCTCCAGGAGGCGGTGTCCCTCCGCAGCCTCCTCCAAGGGAAGCACCTGCCCCACCACGGGCTTTAGCCTTCCCTGTTCCACAAAGCGCAGGATGGGGAAAAGGCGGCTTTTGGAGCCCATGGTGGAGCCCAGGATGGAAAGTTGCCGGAAGAACACGTGGGCGAAGGGAAGGGTGCCCTCGTATCCCGAGGAAGCCCCGGCGATGGCAATCCTGCCCCCATTGGCCGTGGCCCGGATCACCCCTTCAAAGTAAAGGGCCCCCGTGTGGTCCACCACCTTGTCGGCACCTTTCCCGCCGGTTAGGCGGCGCACCTCCTTGGGCCAGTCGGGGTGGGTGTAGTTCACGGTTTCATCGGCTCCCAGCTCCTTGGCTTTCCTGAGCTTTTCCTCCGAGCCTGCGGTGGCGATGATCCGGGCCCCGAAGAGCTTGGCGATCTGAATGGCGGCCACACTCACCCCACTACCCGCCGCCATGACCAGAACATCCTCGCCAGGCCGCACCTGGAGTTTGTCCACCACCATCTGCCAGGCGGTGAGGAAGGTCAGGGGGATGGCAGCGGCCTCTTCAAAGGAAAGGTTTGGTGGCTTCTTGAGGAGGTTTGCCTCGGGTACCACCAGGTACTCGGCGTAAGCTCCAAAGCGGTGCTCGCCCAGTATCTCGTATTTGGGGCAGAGGTTATCTTCCCCCGCCAGGCACCGCTCGCAGTGGTCACAGGAAAGGCCGGGGTTGACCACCACCTCGTCCCCAGGGACAAAGCCCGTTACCCCAGGCCCCACTGCGTCCACCACCCCGGAGGCATCTGCGCCCAGGATGTGGGGTAGGGGGAGCTTGGGGCTGGCCACCCCCTTGCGGACCCAGATGTCCAGGTGGTTGAGGGCTGCGGCTTTGACGCGGATCCTTACTTCCTTGGGACCGGGTTCAGGGGTGGGCACCTCGGCCACCTTTAAGACCTCTGGGCCCCCTCGAGCCTCCATGACCACTGCTTTCATCACCACCTCCTTATGGAGGAGATTTTTCCACGTGCTGGCAACGGGGTCAAGCTAAAGGGGTAGCATCCTTGACAGGGTTCAGAGAAACCGGGTACCCTGATCAGCGTAAGGAAGGGGAGGAGGTAAACGCTATGAGGAAAGTCTTAGCGGTATTGGTGGGGGCCATGGCCCTGGCAGGTGTGGCCAGTGCCCAGACTTTTGTCTGGCCCCAGAAGTGGACGGTGGCCAAGCCCTCTGAGGTCAAGAGGGGCGGTACGCTGCGGGCAGCGGTTATCTCCGACTACCGGACCTTTAACCCCTTTATCGCCGCAGAGACGGGGAACGTTCCTGCCATCATCTCCGGAGGTAGGGGCTTGGTTAGGCGGGACCCTACCACCGGGGACTGGATTCCCTACATGGCTGAGTCCTGGACCATCAGCCCCAACAAGCTGGAGATCACCTTCAAGATCCGGAGGGGCATGAAGTGGTCCGATGGCAAGCCCATCACCGCCGACGACTGGATCATGACCTGGCGCATCCACACGGATAAGGCGGTGGGGTCCAACAGCTACGACTCCTTCTTTATCGACGGCAAGCCTATCACCCTGCGCAAGATTGACGACTACACCATCCGCTTCATCTACCCCAAGACCGACGCCCAGGCCTTCGCCGTGGCCAGCTTTGCGCCCTGGCCCGCCCACGTCTTCGGCCCCGTCTACCAGAAGGAAGGGGCCGAGGGCATCAAGAAGATGTGGACCCTGAACGAGAAGCCGAATAACATTGTTTCCGGCGGGCCCTGGCTCATCGAAAGCTACCGCCCGGGTGAGCGCCTGGTCCTGAAGCGCAACCCCGCCTTCGGGGAGTGGAACAAGGACGAGGCGGGGAATCCCCTGCCCTACCTGGACCGATATGAGATTAAGATCGTCAAGGACGTGAACGCCCAGGTGGCGGAGTTCCTGGCGGGGAACATCGACCTCATGGCCCCCCCCACCGTGGACCACATCTCTCAGATCCGCCAGGCCATCCAGCAGGGCCGCCTGGACGCCACCATCAAGGTGAACGCTTCCCCGGAGGCCAGCAGCCAGTTCATGGTCTTCAACTGGAACAAGGCCTCGGATCCCTTCAAGCAAAGCCTCTTCCGCTCCGACAAGTTCCGCCGGGCCATGAGCCACATCGTGAACCGCCAGGCGGTGATTGACATCGTCTACGGGGGCCTGGGCACCCCCATGTACACCAGCGTCTACCCCGTGCTCACCCAGTGGGTGAACCCCAAGGTGCCCAAGTACGAGTACAACCTTAAGCAGGCGGCCAAACTCCTGGCGGAGCTGGGCTTTACCAAGAAGGACCGGGAGGGTTACCTGGTGGACTCCAAAGGCAGAAGATTGGAGTTTAACCTTTCCACCAATGCCGGAAACAATCAGCGGGAGCAGATCGCCAAGCTCATTGTGGACGAGGCCAAGAAGGTGGGGGTTAAGGTCAACTTCCAGGCCATTGACTTCAACACCCTGGTGGGGCAGCTTCTCTCCTCCGGCCCCGACCGGCCCTTTGACGCCATCATCATCGGCCTCTCCGGCGGGAGCCTAGACTGGCCCTTTGGCTCCAACGTGGTGCCCTGCAAGGGCAACCTGCACATGTGGAACAAGTCCGGCCAGTGCCTGGACCCCAGGGAAACCCAGCTGGATGCCCTTTACTCCCGTGGCCGCACCGAGCTGGACTTCAAGAAGCGGGTGGAGATCGGCTACCGCATGCAGGAGATTGAGGCCCAGCTCCTTCCCGTGATCTACATTGCCGGGCCCAACTACCACCCCGCCTGGAACAACCGTCTGGGTGGGGAGCACCCCGATGCCATCATCAGCAGCATCTGGGGCCAGCGGGAGCTGGAGCTGACCTTCATCAAGAAGTGAGCTAGCTGTAGAGTATCCCCGGGGTCTATCGGCCCCGGGGATACTTTGGGAAGCCATGACCGCATACATCCTTCGCCGAATCCTGTACCTGATCCCCACCTTCTTCGGGGCTACCTTCCTGGCCTTCCTCATCATCCAGCTGGCCCCGGGGGATTACCTGACCCAGCTGGAGCTGGATCCCAAGGTAACCCCGGAGACCATCGCCCGCCTTAGGGCCCAGTTCGGCCTGGATCGCCCCATCTACGAGCAGTACCTCCTCTGGATGAATAACCTCCTCCACCTCAACCTGGGCTACTCCTTCGCCTTCCAGGCACCGGTCCTGGAGGTGATCTGGCCTCGAGTGGTGAACTCCATGGTAATCGTCATCCCCTCCACCCTTCTTCTGTACCTGGTGGCCATTCCCATCGGGGTCTACGGGGCGGTGCGCCAGTACTCCTTGGGGGACAGGATCCTTTCCTTTCTGGCGTATATCGGGCTTTCCGTGCCCAGCTTTTTCCTGGCGCTCATCGCCATCTACGTGCTTCTCCAGATCAAGTTCCGCACGGGTACCCTTATCTTTCCGGTTTCCGGCATGACCAGCAGCGGCTTTGAGCAGATGCCGCCCTTGCGCCAGATCCTGGACATCGCCTGGCATGCGGTGGTGCCTGTGCTGGTGGCCACCGCCAACGATATCGCCGGGCTTTCCCGCCTCATGCGGGGACAGATGCTGGAGGTCCTCTCCCAGGACTATATCCGCACGGCCCGGGCCAAGGGCTTGGCCGAGCGGGTGGTCCTGTACAAGCATGCCTTTCGCAACGCGGTGATTCCCTTTGTGGCCACCTTGGGCGGGCTTCTTCCCAGCCTGATCTCGGGAGCGGGGTTCGTGGAGGTGGTTATGGCCTGGCCGGGTATTACCCCCTTTTTCCTGGACGCCATCGCCAACCAGGACCTTTACGTGATCGCCGGTTTTCTCACGGTGAGCCTGGTCCTCTTGATGATCGGCAACCTCATCTCCGATCTCCTCCTGGCCTGGGTGGACCCCAGGATCCGCTACGAATAGGGGTGATCTGTGGAACGCCTTTCGTCTTCTACCACCCGCACCCAGCTGGTTTTGCGCCAGTTTCGCAAGCACCGCCTGGCGGTCTGGGGCGGGCGCATTCTTCTGGTGCTTTACCTGATGGCCGCCTTCGCCGGGTTTTTCAGCCCCTACGATCCCAACTACTATGAGCTCTATCCCCCCAAGGGGAACCACCCGCCCACCCGAATCCACTTTGTGGACCCCGAAACGGGAAGGCTCAGTCGGCCTTTTGTCTACGCCACCAAACGCAGCATTGATCCGGTAACCCTCCAGCCCCGTTACGAGGAGGATCCATCCCAGGGCAAGTTCTACCTGCGCTTTTTCGTGCGAACCCCCGACCAGCCCTACACCGTCTTCAAGGTGTTCCGCTCCGACCTAAGGCTCATTGGGGTGGATCCCCCGGGGCGCATCTTCCTTATGGGTACGGATAACTTTGGCCGGGACCTCTTCAGCCGGATCGTCTACGGGGGGCAGGTATCCCTTACCATCGGTATCCTTTCCGCTTTGGTGTCCTTCGCCCTGGGGCTCTTGCTGGGGGGCATCGCCGGCTACTTTTCGGGGCGGCCCTTTGCCCTTTCCCTCCCCCCTCGAGCCTGGCGCGGCTGGAGCGGGGTGCTGGGGCTTGTGGGCCTTCTTCTCTGGCTGGCAGTGGCCGCTGGCGTTCTTTTCTTGGCCTGGTCCTTTGTGCGGCTCAGCCCTGGCAAGGGTGTCTTTTCCCTGGCGGTGGATGGGGTCGTCCTGCTCCTGGGTTTTGGGGGAGCCCTTCTTATCCTTTGGAAGGTTTTCCGGGAGCCTTTGAAGCTCGATCCTGACGACCTCATCATGCGCACCGTGGAGATCATCGCCGCCATTCCCAGCCTTTTCCTCCTCATCTCCTTGCGGGCGGTGTTTCCCACCAACATTGATCCGCTCATCACCTTTTACCTGGTGGTGGGGCTTTTGGGCTTCATCGGCTGGGGGGGATTGGCCCGGGTGGTGCGGGGGATCGTCCTCTCCGTGCGGGAGATGGACTACGTGCAGGCGGCCAGGGCCTTGGGGGCTTCGGATGGGCGCATCATCGCCCGCCACATCCTGCCTGCCACTGCCAGCTATGTGATCGTGAGCCTCTCCCTGACCATACCCGGCTTCATCCTGGGGGAAAGCGGGCTTTCCTTCCTGGGGCTTGGGGTCACGGAGCCCTACACCAGCTGGGGGCTTCTCCTGCAGGCGGCCCAGCAGGGGGGGTTTGCCTCCTTCACCGACCGGCCCTGGGTGCTGTGGCCCGGGTTCTTCATCTTCCTTTCCGTGCTGTCCTGGAACTTCCTGGGCGATGGCCTGCGGGATGCCTTGGATCCCAGGCGGAGGCAGTAGGCCCTTCTCTTTTGACCCGGTATGGCGTATAACGGATGAGGTGTTTAGACGGCGGTGCTCAAAGGAGTACGCATGGATGAAAAGCGGTTACTGGAGGTGAGAGACCTTAAAGTCCACTTCTTCACCGATGACGGAGTGGTGAAGGCGGTGGACGGGGTTTCCTTCCATGTGGACAAAGGGGAAACCCTGGCGGTGGTGGGGGAGTCGGGTTCCGGGAAGAGCGTGACGGCACTCTCTATCATGCGGCTCATTCCCACGCCTCCGGGTAGGATCGTGGCCGGGGAGATCCTCTTCCGCGGCAAGGACGGGGAGCTCCGGGACCTGACCAAGCTGTCCGAGGCGGAGATGCGGAGGATCAGGGGCAACGACATCGCCATGATCTTCCAGGAGCCCATGACCTCCTTAAACCCCGTGTACACGGTGGGGGACCAGATCGCCGAGGCCATCATGCTCCACCAGGGGAAAAGCCGCAGGGAAGCCATGGAGCTTGCGGCCCACATGCTGGACCTGGTGGGGATTCCCGAGCCCAAGAAGCGGCTTGCCAACTACCCCCATCAGATGTCCGGGGGAATGCGGCAAAGGGTGATGATCGCCATGGCCCTTTCCTGCAATCCCTCCCTCCTCATCGCCGACGAGCCCACCACGGCTTTGGACGTGACCATCCAGGCCCAGATCCTCGAGCTCATGAAGAAGCTCCAGGAGGAGATCGGCATGAGCATCCTCTTCATCACCCACAACCTGGGGGTGGTGGCGGAGATGGCGGACCGGGTGGTGGTGATGTATGCGGGGCGGGTGGTGGAGGAGGCGGACGTGGTGCCCCTTTTCAAAGAGCCCCTGCACCCCTACACCCGGGGGCTTCTGCACTCCGTGCCCCGGCTGGACCTGGCGGCGGAGCGGAGGGAGCGCCTCGAGGCCATCCCCGGCAATATGCCCAACCCCTTGTACCTGCCCCCGGGATGCGCCTTCCACCCCCGGTGCAAGCACTACGTGGAAGGCCTTTGCGACCGGGAGGTGCCACCCCTGGAGGACACGGGTGACGGCCGCCAGGTGCGGTGCGTGCGCTGGCGGGAGATCCGGGAGGTGCGGGCATGAACGGCAACCATGTCCTCCTGGAAATCCGGGACCTGAAGAAGCACTTCCCCATCCGCGGCGGGATCCTCTCCCGGGTGGTGGGAAGCGTCAAGGCGGTGGACGGGGTTTCCTTTGCCATCAAGAAGGGGGAGGTCCTGGGCCTGGTGGGGGAGTCGGGAAGCGGCAAGACCACGGTGGGCCGGACCCTGCTCCGCCTCATCGAGCCCACGGGGGGGCGCATCCTCTTCGACGGACAGGACATCACGGACCTGCCCAAGGACAAACTCCGCCCCTACCGCCGCCGGATGCAGATCATCTTCCAGGATCCCTTCAGCTCCTTGAACCCCCGCATGACCGTGGGGGACATCATCGCCGAGCCCCTCATCATCCACGGGATCGGCAAGACGCCCCAGGAACGCACGGAAAGGGTGGCGGAGCTTCTTAAGCTGGTGGGGCTTTCCCCGGACCACATGCGCCGCTACCCCCATGAGTTCTCGGGCGGCCAGAGGCAAAGGATCGGCATCGCCCGCGCCCTTGCGGTGGCCCCGGACTTCATCGTGGCGGACGAGCCGGTTTCCGCTTTGGATGTATCCATCCAGGCCCAGGTGGTGAACCTTCTCCAGGACCTTAAGGAGGAGCTGGGCCTGACCCTCCTCTTCATCGCCCACGACCTGGCGGTGGTGGAGTACATCTCCGACCGGGTGGCGGTGATGTACCTGGGCAAGGTGATGGAGGTTGCCTCCTCGAAGGAGCTTTACCGCAATCCCAAGCACCCCTACACCGAGGCCCTGCTCTCGGCGGTGCCCATCCCCGACCCCACGGTGAAGCGGGAGAGGATCGTGCTCCAGGGGGATATTCCCTCGCCCATCAATCCCCCTTCCGGATGCGTGTTCCGTACCCGCTGCCGCTACGCCCTCCCCGAGTGCGCTCAGGTGGTGCCGGAGCTTAAGGAGGTGGCCCCCGGCCACTATAAGGCCTGCATCCGGGACGACATCTTGTAGGTTTTAGGGAGAAGGCCCCGGCGGATCCCGCCGGGGTATACTTTTTTCATGTTGGTCCAGGACGTGATGCGCTTCCCCGTGATCACGGTGGGGCCCGGGGTGACCCTCGAGGAGGCCTACCACCTCCTTTTGGAGAAGGGCATCCGTCACCTGCCGGTGATGGAGGAGGGAAGGCTGGTGGGGATCATCACCGACCGGGATATCCGCCTGGCCACCAGCCACCTAAACCCCAAGGGGCCTTGCCCTGGGTGCGCCCGCGTGGCGGAGGTGATGACCCAGGAGGTAGTCACCGCCCACCCTCTGGATCCCGTGGAAGAGGCCGCCCGGGTGATGCGGGAAAGGAAGATCGGCTGCCTGCCCGTGCTGGAGGATGGCGCTTTGGTGGGGATCGTCACGGGGATTGACCTTCTGGACGCGCTCCTTAAGCTCACCGGGGTTACGGAGCCCTCGGGCCGCCTCGAGGTGCGCCTTCCCGACCGCGTGGGGGAACTGGCCCGGCTCACGGGGTTTTTGGCGGGCCGGGGGATCAACATCCACTCCCTCCTCTCGTATCCAGAGGATGGGGATAGGGTGCGGGCGGTGGTGCGGGTGAATACCCTGGAAACCCACCTTCTTGCGGAGGGGCTACGCCAGGAGGGGTTTGAGGTGCTCTGGCCCCCCAAGAAGCCATGGTGATCTACCGGGACGAGTACCGCCTGTACAACTTCGGTCCTAGCCACCCCTTCAGCCCGGTGCGCCTGGAGATGCTCACCTCCCTTCTTCAAGCCCTGGGGGTATGGCGTGAACCCCTGGTTCCAGGAGAGGCCACCCGGGAGGACGTGCTTTCCGTGCATTCCGAGCGCTTGGTGAAGCGGGTGGAGGCGGCAAGCCGGGGGGAGGGGGTGCCCGATTTGGAGCATTACGGCTTGGGCACGGGGGACACCCCGGTCTTTCCCGGCATGGACCGGGCGGCCAGGATCCTGGTGGGGGGCACCCTGGAGGGAGCCCGGCGGATCCTGGCGGGGGAGAAGCGGGTGCTCCAGCTGGGCGGGGGTCTACATCACGCCCAGTACGACCGCTCCAGCGGCTTTTGCGTGTACAACGATCTATCCGTGGCCATCCGCCACCTGACCCGCGCTGGGCTTCGCGTGGCCTACTTGGATATAGACGTCCACCATGGGGATGGAGTGCAATGGATCCACTACGAGGAGGAGGGGATCCTGACCCTGAGCTTCCACGAGTCGGGGCGGTACCTTTTCCCCGGAACGGGCCACGTGCACGAGATCGGGCGGGGAGAGGGGGTGGGGAGGAAGCTCAACCTGCCCCTGGAGCCCTTCACCGAGGACGAAAGCTACCTGGAGGTCTTTGAGGCCCTGGTGCCCTGGGCTCTTGGGGCCTTCCGCCCGGATGTGCTGGTGGTGCAGGCAGGGGCCGATGCCCACTTCTTGGACCCCCTGGCCGACCTTCTCCTCACCACCCGGGCCTATGCCCGCATCTTTCCCCTCATCCTGGAGTACGCTGCGGCCTATGCGGGGGGGAAGGTGCTTATCACCCTGGGGGGTGGGTACAGCCTGGACGCCACCGTGCGGGTCTGGGCCCTTCTCTACCTCGTCTTCCATGGCCTTCCTCTTCCCGAGCGCCTGCCGGAGGGGTGGCTTCGAGAGTGGGAGGCAAGGCTTGGCAAACCCCTTACCCCCACCCTGCACGATCCCGAGGCGCCTTACCCGGAGATTCCCAGGAGGCAGGAGATAGAGAAGCGGAACCGCCTTACCCTGGAAAGGCTCACGGAGTTGGTGCGCCCCCACCTGGTACACTAGCGGGATGAAGCTGGTGTTGCGCCTTCCCGAGCGCAAGGAGGTGGAGGTAAAAGGGGATAGGCCCCTAAAGGAGATCCTCCTGGAGCTGGGCTTGAACCCGGAAACGGTGGTGGTGATCCGGGGGGAGGAGCTCCTCACCCTGGACGAGAGGGTGGGGGAAGGGGAGACCCTCGAGGTCCTCTCCGCCATCTCCGGGGGGTGGGGTGAAAGCGGCCATGGTGTGTAAGGTTTGCGGCGAGAAGGCCCAGGTGGAGCTTCGGGGCAGGGGCTTTTCCCTGTGCAAGGCGCACTACCTGGAGTGGTTTGTCAAGGAAACCGAGCGGGCCATCCGCCGCCACAGGATGCTTCAACCGGGCGAGCGGGTTTTGGTGGCGGTTTCCGGGGGTAAGGATTCCCTGGCCCTTTGGGATGTGCTTTGGCGGCTCGGCTATGAGGCGGTGGGGCTTCACCTGCAGCTCGGAATCGGGGCTTACTCGGAAAGGAGCCTTGAGGTTACGCAAAGCTTTGCCCAGGACCGGGGCCTCGAGCTTTGGGTGGTGGACCTGCGCCAGGCCTATGGCTTTGGCGTTCCGGAGCTGGCGGAGCTTTCGGGGCGCGTGGCCTGTTCCGCCTGCGGCCTTTCCAAGCGGTACATCATCAACCAGGTGGCGATGGAGGGGGGCTTTAGGGTGGTGGCCACCGGCCACAACCTGGACGACGAGGCGGCGGTCCTCTTCGGCAACCTCATGAACCCCCAGGAGGACGCCCTGGTCCGCCAGGGGCCGGTACTTCCCGAAAAGCCGGGCCTGGCCGCCCGGGTCAAGCCCTTCTTCCGCTTCAGCGAGCGGGAGGTCCTCTCCTACACCCTCCTAAGGGGGATCCGCTACCTGCACGAGGAGTGCCCCAACGCCAAGGGGGCCAAGAGCCTCCTTTACAAGGAGGCCCTAAACCTGGTGGAGCGGGAGATGCCCGGGGCCAAGCTGCGCTTCCTGGAGGGGTTTCTGGATAGGATCCAGCCTCGTTTGCAGGCGGCCGAGGAGGTGCAGCTGCGGGAGTGCGAGCGCTGCGGCTACCCCACCACGGGGGCGGTGTGTTCCTTCTGCCGCATGTGGGATGCGGTGTACCGCCGGGCCAAGAAGCGGCGCCTTCTCCCGGAGGAGGCCGAGTTCCACCCCGTGGCGCCGGTGGCGCGCCTGGGATGAGAAAATCCCCCGGGGCCAGCCCCGGGGGTTCTTGGTGGGCGCGAGTGGACTTGAACCACCGACCCCTACCGTGTCAAGGTAGTGCTCTGGCCACCTGAGCTACGCGCCCATGCTTTGGAGGCGCCGGCCGGATTCGAACCGGCGAATGGAGGTTTTGCAGACCTCTGCCTTACCACTTGGCTACGGCGCCAAGCCGTAAGTCAGGATAGCACGCTGGGAAAAAGGCTGTCAAGAAAGCCCCTTCCTGAAGGGAAGATGCTATGATGCCAGAGAGTGGCTGAGGTCTTTGTGCGCTTAAGGCGAGGCCGGTGGCCTCTTTCCAAAGGGCTTTTGGTGGAGGCCCTTCTGCCCTTGGGGGTGCCCCTCGAGGCCGCCCAAGCCGTGGCCCACACCGTGGAGGAGCGGCTCAAGGCGGAAGGGCAGCTGGCCGTGCCCCCCAAGGTCCTGCGCAAGGTCTTCCTGGAGGAGGTGGCCCGGGCCCTGGGGGAGGAGGTGGCGGATAGGCTTTCCAGGCAGACCCTTCCCTTTGAGGAGATCCTGGTGCTCCAGGGGAGGAAGCGCCGTCCCTTTTCCAAAGGGCTTCTGGCGAGGAGCCTCGAGGAGGCGGGTTTTTCCTTGAAGGAAGCCCACGACCTGGCCAAGGAAGTGGAAGGGCATCTCAGGCAAGAAGGGGTCAGGCAGATCTCCGCCCGCCGCCTGGAGGAGATGGTGGCCCAGGTGGTGGGCCGGGCCCTGGGGAAGGGGGCTCGCAGGCGCTACCTCCAGCGCCAGGCCTTCGCCGGGGAGCTTTTCGTGGAGGAGGAAAGCGGCGAACCCCGGATGCCTTTCTCCAAAGGTATTCTGGCCCAGTCCCTGATGGGCATTGGGTTCTCCCCTGAGCGGGCGTACCGGCTGGCCCGGGAGATGGAAAAGGCCCTGCGCCAGGAGGGGCGGAGGGTGATCCGGCGGAATGAGCTTCGGGAAAGGGTGTACCAGGCCCTTCTAAAGGAGGCGGGGGAGGAGGTGGCCAGGCGGTACCTGCTCCTTAGAAGCCTGAGGCGAAGCGCCCGCCCGGTGCACATCCTCATCGGTGGGGTAACCGGGGTGGGGAAGAGCGTGCTGGCCTCGGCCCTGGCCTACCGCTTGGGCATCACCCACATCGTTCCCTCCGATGCCGTGCGGGAGGTCTTCCGGGCCTCCCTTTCCCAGGACCTCCTTCCCACCTTACACCTTTCCACCTTTGAGGCCTGGAGAGCCCTTCTGCTGGACCTGAGCGGGGAGGAAAGCCATGAGGTGCGGGTGATGCGGGGCTTTTTGGACCAGGTGGCCCGAGTGGCGGTGGGTTTGCGGGCTATTCAGGAGCGAAGCGCCCTCGAGGGGACCTCCATCGTTCTGGAAGGGGTTCACGTGGTCCCCCGTTACCTGGACCATCCTTACCGGGAGCGGGTCCTCACTGTACCCATGCTGGTGGTGCTTCAGGACGAGAAGCTTCACCGGGACCGCTTTCTCCTTAGGGACCGGGAGACGGCCCACGCCCGGCCGCAGGAGAAATACCTCACCCACTTCGCCGAGATCCGCCTCATCCAGGAGCACCTCCTCCGCTGGGCCCAGGAGGAGGGGATTCCCGTTATCCCTGGCGAGGATCTGGATGAGGCAGTGGAGAAGGCCTTGGAGGTCCTGGTGGCCTACCTGGAGGCCCATGGCTCCCGGGAGGTGGCCCGTGCTTGAGGTGCTCGGGTTTTTGCTCCTCCTCTTCGTGGCCTTTCGCTGGCAGAACCGCCTTCCCCTCTGGGCCTTGGGGGTCTGGGTCAATCTCATCTGGTTTGTGTATCAAAACGAGCTGGGCTCGGGGTGGCTGGCCTACCTGAGGGGCCTGGGTGCAGGAATCTTCCTGGCGGCAGGGTACGGCAGGCCGGGATTGGCCTGGGCCCTCACCCCTTGGCCCCTCCTCCTCTACCTGCGCTTGGACGTCCGGGAACTCTTCCTTTACCTGCCGGCCCTGGGAGAGGGGATGCTCCTTGGAGCCCTCCTCTACCTGGCGGGCTTGCGCAAGCGGTAGACCAGATAGGGAAGGCCTACCCCCAGGGCACCCCCTGTGAGGAAGGGGATGGGGTGGCCGAAGAGGAGCTGAAGGAGGAAGAGCAAGGCGAAAAGCCCCACAAAGAAGGGCACAAGAAAGGGCTTCTCCCCATAGGCGACGCCCATGGTGCCCACGAAGAGGCCCACGGCCAGGGCCATTCCCTCCTGGTTGGGGCGCAGGAAGAGGAAGTAGGCGTAGGCGGCCACACCCAGGAGGGCCAGGCTTTGGGATAGACGGTTAGGGTTCATCAGGTCCAGTTAAAGCGTTTGACCAGCACCTGGGAAAGGGCCAGGGCCACCCCGCCCCAGGCCACCTGGGGCTCCTGCCCCAAAAAGCCCATGACCGCGGAGAAGACCCCCGCCACGAGAAAGAAGGGGACATACTTGGGGTTTACGGTGAGGCCCAGGACGAAGGCCACCAGAAACCCCGCTATCCCGGGGGGAAGGGTGGCTCCCAGGACCATAAAGAAAAGCATGAGGGCGATGGTGATGGCCCCTGCCAGGTAGTAGGCTCCGGGGAAGGGTTCCTTGGGCTTTTTGGGGGTGCTCTTGGCCTCGGACATGGCCCAAGCTTATCACAATAGCCCCGCGGCCTCGGCTACCGCCTCGAGGTTCGCTGGCACCGGGGGTAGAAGCTCGGCCACCTTTTCCGCGGTGGCCGGGTCCTTGAGGCCGTGGCCCGTGAGGGTGAGGACCACGGTGCTTCCCGGATCCAACCGATCCTCCCTGAGGAGCTTCCACACCCCGGCCATGGCGGCGGCGGAGGCGGGCTCGCAGAAGATTCCTTCCTCCTGGGCCAGGTAGCGGTAGGCGAGGAGGATTTCCTCGTCTGTCACTGCCTCTATCGTCCCGCCGGATTCCTCCTTGGCCCGCATGGCTCCTTGCCAGCTGGCCGGGTTGCCGATGCGGATGGCGGTGGCCAGGGTTTCCGGCTTCTCCACGGGCCGCCCCAGGACCAAGGGAGCGGCGCCCGCCGCCTGGAAGCCCAGCATCCGGGGGAGGCGGCTCGCCTTGCCCAAGGCGTGGTATTCCTTGTAGCCCATCCAGTGGGCGGTGATGTTACCGGCGTTGCCCACGGGCAGGGCGTGATAGTGGGGGGCATCCCCCAGCTCGTCCACCACCTCGAAGGCCAGGGTCTTCTGGCCTTCCAGGCGGTAGGGGTTCAAGGAGTTCACCAGGGCCACGGGATAGGCTTCGGTGAGGGCCTTGGTAAGGGCCAAGGCCTGGTCGAAGTTGCCTTCGATTTGGATAATCCGCGCCCCATGGACCAGGCTCTGGGCCACCTTGCCCAGGGCCACGTAGCCCGCGGGTAGGATGACGATGGCCCTTATCCCCGCACGGGCGGCGTAGGCGGCGGCGCTGGCGGCGGTGTTTCCCGTGCTGGCAGCCGCCACCGCCTTCGCTCCTTCCTCCACCGCCTTGGAAACCGCCAGGGTCATGCCCCGGTCCTTGAAGCTCCCCGTGGGGTTCAGCCCCTCGAACTTGGCATAGAGGCGTATGCCCCGTCTTTGGGCTTCCTCAGGGCCTTTTAAGGGCATCAAGGGGGTGGAGCCCTCCAAAAGGGAGATCACGGGCGTGTTGAGAGACACGGGAAGGTGGGCCCGGTACCGTTCGATGAGGGGAAGCCGCATGGGGATATGTTTCCCCCTAGGGGGCTAAGCCGTCAAGGGTTCCGGAAAGCCTTGCTCATGGGGTGGAGAAGGTCCAGAAAGGGCACGCCCTTATTCTACCCCGGGGAAGGGGGTTCCCTCTTCCGTGGGAGGCTTTGGGGCCGGGGCGGGCAGGTGGCCCAGGTGGCCGGAGAGGAAGCGAAAGAGGTCGGCGAGGAGGCCGCTGGCCGTGGCCCCGCCCCCGGCTCCCGGTCCCGTCACGAAGACCTCGCCCAGGGGCCTTGCCCGCACCCACAGGATGTTGCCCTGGGCCCGGGCTAAAGGGTGGTCCTGCGGCAGGCGCCTGGGGGCCACCGCCGCGCGCCAGCGCCCACCTTCCCCGTAGAGGCTTGCCACCAGGCGTACTTTTTCTCCTTGGGCTTGGGCGGTTTGGAGGATTTCCGGGGTGAGGCGGGTAATGCCCTGGGTTTTCACCTCCGGGAAGGGGAAAGCAGGGTCCACCAGAAGCCTGGCCAAAAGGGTGAGCTTGTGGGCGGCGTCTATGCCCTCCACGTCCAGGGTGGGATCCGCCTCGGCGTAGCCCAGACGCTGGGCCTCGAGGAGGGCTTCCTCATAGGTCCGCCTCTTTTCCATCTCCTGCAGGATGTAGAGGGTGGTGCCGTTCAGGATCCCGTGGAGCTCTACAAGCTGGCTTCCCCTGAGGGTTTCCAAAAAGGATAGGGCCGGGGTGCCGGCCATGACGCTGGCCTCGTGATAGATCAGCCCTTCCTCAGCGAAGGGGCGCAAGGCCTCCCAGGCCTCCGCCAGAAGGGCCTTGTTGGCGGTGATGAGGGGGATACCCGCTTCCAGGGCGGGGCGGACCAAGCTGAGGGGGGCCTCCACCCCACCCATGGCTTCCACCACCACGTCCGCCTGCAGGAGGTCCATGGGTTCGGTGTGCAGGAGTTCGTCAGGGATGGGCCTGGGCTTGGTCCTTTTCCGCACCAGTACCCCCAGAAACCGAGGGGAGAAGCCCAGGGCATGGAAGTCCTCGAGGCGCTCCTGGACCAGGGTGTAAAAGGCGCTACCCACGGTGCCTCCGCCCAGGAGGGCGATCTTCACCTCTTCCATGCCGGGGATTATACCGGCTTCCCCTCGGCCTTTGCCCTAAAGTGAAGCCGTGGAGGCCCGCCCGCTTCTAGAGGAAGCCCTTCGGGAACGGGGGCTTCTTTACGCCTGGGCGCCCCTGGCCATACCGGAGGAGGCGGAGGGCCGCTTCCGGCGCTTCCTGGCCGAGGGACGGCACGGGGGAATGGCCTATTTGGAGCGGGGCGTGGAGGCTCGTTTCCACCTGGAGCACCGCTTTCCCTGGGCGCGAAGCGCCCTGGTGGTCTTCGCCCCCTACGCCTACCCCGACCCCGGAATACCCAAAGGGGGAATCCGGGTGGGCCGGGTGGCCCGTTACGCCTGGGTCCGGGACTACCATCTGGTTCTGGGGGAGGAGGTTAGGGCCCTCGAGGGCCTGGCCCGAAGCCTGGGCGTAGAGGCCAAGGGGTACGTGGACCACGGGCCCATCCCCGAGCGAACCCTGGCCGCCCTCACCGGGATGGGCTGGATTGGCAAAAGCGGCATGTTTCTTTCCCAGGGGTTTGGGGTGCACGCCTTCATCGGCGTTCTTCTCACCTCCTTGGAGGTGGAGGCACCTTTCCCGAATCCAGGCCGCTGCGGCCGCTGCACCCGTTGCCTGGTTTCCTGCCCCACAGGGGCCCTTTTAGGGGACGGCACCCTGGATGCCCGGGTTTGCGTGAGCTACCTTACCGTGGAGCATAAGGACTTCATTCCCCCGGCCCTCTGGCCGGGAATGGGGGACTGGCTTTTGGGGTGCGACCTCTGCCAGGAGGTCTGTCCCTGGGAGCGGTTTGGCAAGGTGTGGCAGGGCTTTAGGCCGGAGCCCGAGCTGGCCCATCCCAACCTGGAGGAGTTCTTCCGCCTCTCGGGAAGAGCCTTTCAGCGGAAGTTTGGGGATACCGCCTTCGCCCGTCCAGGGAGGACCCGCATGGCCCGGAATGCCCTCATCGTCCTGAGCAACCTGGGCCTGGGGGAGGATCTCCTGCGGGAGGCAGCGAAGGATCCCCATCCCTTGGTGCGCCGCACGGCCCTCCATGTCCTTTTTCTGACTGGCTTGGGGATTGAGAGGTTTCTAAGGGATCCCGATGAGGGGATTCGGGCCGAGGCCTCAGTCCTCCTTGGGGAAGCGCCCCGTGCGGTAGACCTTTTCGAGGACGGGGGGAAGTCCCCAGGCCCTGAGGTCAAAGATGAGGGGTCCTAGGTCGTAGGGCACCTTGAGGAAGCGGACCTCGAGGGTTTCCGTGTCCAGGATCATGGCATCGGCCCCGGGCTCCCCGCTTAGGCTTAGGCCCACGCTACCTGGATCGGCTACAAGACCCATGCCCACCCGGCGAGAAAGGGGCAGGTGGCGCCCCCCCAGGAGGAGGACCGCGGCACTGTACCGTTCCAGAAGCGGCACAAACTGGTTGGCCGGGCCCAGGAGGTCCAGGTGGCTTTCGGGGTTACCGGGGGTGCCGTGGAAGGCCACAAGCCGTCTTTCCCCGTAGATTTTGCGGTGGGATAGGCGCAGGGAGCGGAGATAGTCCAGCTCCTTTTCCGCAAGCTGGGACCGGGTCCACTCCAGGGTGGCCTTGCCCACGCCTTCGGGCAGGGTGCCCGGTAGAGGGTAGGCTACCCTTAAGTCCCAGGCCCCGGCGATGGCCGGAAGCCCTTCCTTGAGAAGACGGCGGATGACCTGCTTGGGATGGGGGCCGTAGCCCACCAGGTCCCCGAGCACCAGGGCCTCGTCCACGCCTTCATCCCGCAGGGCCTCGAGGGCCGCTTCCAAGGCGGGGAGGTTGGCGTGGATGTCCGAGAGGACCCCCAGGCGCATAGGTCCATTCTTTCATAGATCTTGGGAAAATCCCGTGAAAACCTGGCCCGTACCCTTTATGTTAGGAGGGTGCGGCCTTTCCTCCTGGGCCTCCTCCTGGCCCTCACCCTGCCCCCCTTCCCCCTGGGCTTTTTCACCCCCTTGGTTCTGGTCTTTCTCCTGGGGGGAGGTTTCCGCACGGGGTTCCTGGCGGGCCTGGGGTTTTGGGGCCTCCACCTTATCTGGCTTCCCCAAAGCTTTACCCAGCTCTTTGGCCCCTTAGGGGCTCTGCCCTTTCTGCCCCTGGTGCTTTTCAAGGCTCTTTCCTTCGGCCTCCTTTTCGCCCTCACCCCCACGCCTCTGGCCCGGGTGGGGGGTTGGGTGGCGCTGGAGTGGCTCACGGAGCAAGGGGATTTGGCCTTCCCCTGGGGTTTCCTGGGCTACAGCCTGGTGGAGGCTCCCGGGCGGGTGCTCGCCGCCTGGGGTGGAGTGTACCTCCTTTCCCTTTTGGCCCTGCTCGTGGCCTGGGGCCTTAGGGAACGGCGCTACTGGATTCTTTTGCCCTGGGGGGTGCTGTGGCTTCTTCCCTTGCCTCCGGAAGCAGGGCCGGAAAGAGCCCTTCTGGTTCAGGGGAACGTTAACCCCCTGGCCAAGGTGCAAGGGGAGTTGGATCAGGAGGTCTACCTTCGTTTAACCAGGGAAGGTTTGGCCCAGTATCCGGAGGCGCGACTGGTGGTCTGGCCGGAAACGGCGGTGTGGCAGATCCCTGAGGAAGCGAAGCGCCTGCTTCAAGGCAGGTTCCTTCTCACTGGCCTGAACCTCTACGGGCCTAACCGGGCGGTTCTATACCAGGAGGGGCGGGTCCTGGGCCATTACGACAAGGTGCGCCTGGTGCCTTTCGGGGAGCGTTTTCCCTTCCGGGAGACCCTGGGAGGGGTGTACGGGTTTTTCTTCCGGGCCTTTGGCCTGGGGGAGCTGGCGGACCGGATGCCAGGGGACCGGCTGATTCCCCTCGGCCCCTATGGGACCATGATCTGCTACGAATCCGCCTTTCCCTCCGTGGCCCGCACCCTGGCCTGGGAGGGGGCGGGGGTGCTGGTCCTCCTCACCAATGATGCCTGGTATGGTCCTTCCTTCGGCGGAAGGCAGCACTTCGCCCTGGGGCGGCTTAGGGCGGTGGAAACGGGGCGCTGGCTCTTACGGGCGGGAAACGACGGCATCACCGCCAGCATAGACCCTTATGGCCGGGTGGTGGCGCAGATTCCCCCACACCAGGAGGGGTACCTCCTGGCTCCCTACAGCCTGAAGGAGGGCCGTACCCTTTACGTCCGCTACGGGGACTGGACGGTGGGGGTGGCGTTGACGCTTTTCCTCTGGGGCCTTATCCTTAGGATGCGCGCGCCGGGGTGGCGGAACCGGTAGACGCGGCAGACTCAAAATCTGCTGTCCGCAAGGACGTGCGGGTTCGAGTCCCGCCCCCGGCACCAAAAGGCCAGGCCCCAGGGGCCTGGCCAAGCCTTTGGTACAGTGCCCCCTATTTTTTCAGGGAAGGCGCCTAAGCCAGTAGCCGGTTCCCGCTCCCACCTCGAGGAGGCTTTCCCCCGGCGGAAGAAGCGCCCTCAGGGCCTTTTCCTCCTCAGCGATGGCGAAGGCCCCCAAGGGAGTTTCGTACCAGGCCTCGTAGGCCTCGGCTAAGGGGGCAAAGGGATCCTTTCCCATCCCGCTCTAGCCTAGCCGGACTACCACTCCCTCGTCCGGGCGTAGGCGGAGGGTGTTGCCCACGGCCTCCTCCCGGTCCAGGTGGGTGGAGAGGACCACCCTGCCCTCCTGGGGTAGGTCCAGGGCCTTTTCCCGGTCCGTGAAGTTTAGGGCGATGAGGAAGCCTTCCCCTCTGAAGTAGGCGTAGAGGCCGTTGGCTGCTTGATGGGTGCGGTAGCGGCCATGGAGGAGATCGGGATCCTGGCGAAGGCGGAGGAGGTGTTTCACCAGGTGGAGCATGGATTTCGGGTCCTTCTCCTGGGCGGCCGCGTTTCGCACCGGCCAGTCGGGGTTTAGGGGAAGCCAGGGCTCCACGGTGGAGAAACCCGCGTAAGGAGAGGTATCCCAGGGCATGGGGGTGCGCTCGGGGTCCCGGCCTGGAGGGAGGCCGTGCTCGCCCAGGCGTCCTTTCTGCCGTAGGGCGGCGGGGTCCTGGATCCTATCCGGGGGGATTTCCCCGTTGGGCAGGGCCAGTTCGTCCCCGTAGTACCAGGTGGGGGTGCCCCGCAGGGTGAAGAGGAGCATGGCCGCCACCCGGGCCTGGGCTTCTCCCAGCCTCGATGCCAGCCGGGGTTGGTCGTGGTTGCCCAAAACCCAGTTGGGCCAGTCCCAGGGGGTGAGGAGGCTTTCGTACTCCTCCACGATGCGGGCGATGTTCTCGGGTTGCCAGTTAGGGAGGCCTTCGGTGATCAGGCTGAAGTTGAAGGGCAGATGGCACCCCGCCCGGTAGTAGCGCACCAGGCGGTGGAGGGGAAGGTAGATCTCCCCCACCATGATCCGTTCCCGCCCGGGTTCGCTGAACTCGTCCAGGACAAAACGCATCTCCCGCACATAGGCGAAGGTTTCCGGTTGATCCTCGGTGAAGGTGTGCTCGTGGCGCAGGCGATCGGGAAGACCAGGCCGCCAGAAGGGGCTACCCGGTTCGTCCCGGAAGAGGGGGTCTTTGGCCAAGAGCCAAAGGACATCTACCCGAAAACCATCCACCCCCCGCCGTAGCCAGAAGCGCATGGCCTCATAGAGGGCTTCCCGCACCTCGGGATTTTGCCAGTTGAGGTCGGGTTGCTCAGGTAGGAAGAGGTGGAGGTAGTACTGGCCGGTACCTTCATCCAGGGTCCAGGCGGGGCCTCCGAAGAAGCTCTGCCAGTTGTTGGGAGGGCCGCCATCCGGGCCTGGGTCTTTCCAGATGTACCAATCCCGCTTGGGATTGTCCCGGGAGCTTCTGGATTCCAAAAACCATGGGTGCTGGTCCGAGGTGTGGTTGGGAACCAGGTCGATGAGGACCTTGAGGCCCAGGGCGTGGGCTTCCCTTAGAAGGCGGTCAAAGTCCTCCAGGGTGCCGAAGACGGGATCCACGTCGCAGTAGTCGGCCACGTCATAGCCGAAGTCCTTCATGGGGCTTTTGTAAAAGGGGGAAAGCCAGATGGTCCCCACTCCCAGGTCCTTCAGGTAGGGCAGCCTTCTCCGGATGCCCTCGAGGTCGCCAACGCCGTCCCCATTGGAATCCTGGAAGCTCCGGGGGTAGATCTGGTAGATCGCGGTTTGTTTCCACCAACTCACGTTCCAGAGTCTAACCCAGAAGGGGGGGTGCTGGCAGGCGTGCTGAGTTTACCCGCGAGTGTTGCCAGGAGTTGCCCTCGGGTAACGATGCCCAAGAAGCGCCCATCCTCTCCCACCAGGGGTAGGGGAAGAGGGGTTTGGCTAAAGAGGGGTAGGGCTTCTTCCAGGCTCTGCCCTGGGCGTAGAAGGGGGAGAGGTTCCAGGAAAGCAGATAGATCCCGTACCTCTCCTCTTTCTAGAGCTTCCGCCAACCGCTCCGCTCGTACCACACCCACAAAACGCCGATGGGAGTCCAAAACGTAGGCTGCACCTACGCCTGCTTGCGCCATTCGGCGTAGGGCAGCCCGCGGACCTTCCCGCCCTAGGATAACGGTTACTGCTTCCCGCAAGAGGCTCTCTACCCGAAAGACTTTAGCCGGACTCACCCCCTCCACAAAGGCCGCCACGTATTTGTTTGCCGGCCGGGCCAGGATTTCTTCGGGAGTGCCCACCTGGACCACCTCTCCGTCCCTGAGGATGGCGATGCGGTCTCCAAGCCTAAGGGCTTCATCCAAGTCGTGAGTGACGAAAAGAATGGTCTTTTTTAGCTCCCCCTGTAGCCGCAGCAGCTCCTCCTGCATTTCCCGGCGGATCAGGGGATCCAGAGCGCTAAAGGCCTCATCCATGAGAAGCACGGGTGGATCGGCTGCCAAAGCCCGGGCCAAACCCACCCGTTGCTTCTGGCCTCCGGAGAGGCGGGAGGGGTAGTGGCCTTCGTACCCCCTAAGTCCCACCCGTTCCAACCAAAATAGGGCTCGTTCTTCCCGTTTCTTCCGAGGGACTCCCTTGAGTTCTAGGGGGAAGGCTACGTTCTGGAGCACGGTTCTATGGGGCAGAAGGGCAAAGTTCTGAAAAACCATTCCGAAGGTGTCGCGGCGAAAGCGGAGGAGGTCCCGGCGGGGGAGAGCAGTTACTTCGGTGTCTCCTACAAAGACTCGCCCTGTTGTGGGCTCTACCAAACGGTTCACCACCCGGAGCAGGGTGGACTTTCCCGAGCCGGAAAGTCCCATGATCACGAAGAGCTCCCCTGCCTGAACCTCGAGGCTCACCCCCTTTAGGCCCACGGTGTGACGGGTTTTAGCTAAAATTTCCTCTTTGGAAAGACCTTTGCGGATTTCCTCGACCACCTGCTTGGCCCTGGGACCGAACACCTTGTAGATGCCCTCTAAGCGTAGGTAACTCATTCTCCCTCCCGATAACGTCGCAGGCTTTGTTGCCCCACTGCTTGGGTCAGTCGGTCCATAAGGATGGCCAGGGCTACAATGGCTACCCCAGCCTCTGCACCCCGGCCCACATCTAAGCGCTGAATCCCTAAGAGCACCTCTTCGCCTAGCCCTCGTGCCCCGATCATGGAGGCGATGACCACCATAGCCAGGGCCATCATGGTCGTCTGGTTAACCCCAGCCAAGAGGTTGGGTAGGGCCAGAGGTAGCTCCACCTTGAGAAGGCGTTGCCAGGGCGTGGCCCCGTAGGCCTCCGCAGCCTCTACCACTTCCCGGCTCACCAGCCGGAGGCCTAGGTCCGTGAGACGGATCATGGGGGGTACGGCGTAGATAACCGTGGCCAGCAAGGCCGGTACCTTTCCCAAGCCAAAGAGCAGCAGGGCAGGGATGAGGTAGACAAAGCTAGGCATGGTTTGCATGGCGTCCAGAACCGGTAGCGTCAGTGCACGGATGCGGTCGCTTTTGGCCATGAGAACGCCCCAGGGTAGACCCAGGAGTATGGAAAGCGTCACCGCTGCCACCACCAGGGCTAGGGTCTGCATGGCCTGATCCCACAGCCCCAGGGCGTCCAGGAGCCATACAGCAAAGGCCAGCCCCAGGGCCAAGGTGGTCCGTCGGCTCAACCACCAGGCCAGCAGGGCTATTCCTGACGCCAACCAGAGCCAGGAGAGGGACCTAAAGGGGCCTTCAAAGGCCAGGATGAAGCGTAGGATTCCTTGGGAGATCCTCTCAAAAGTGTCCCCGTAGTTCGACACCAGCCAGTCCACGAAGTGATTTACCCAGTCACCCAGAGGAATTTCCATGATATCCCTCCCATCGCAGCTTTTCCATGGGCTATATGCGCTTCTGAGGCAAGGGTTTTCTCGCCGTTAGAGGCAAGAGCTCTGGCCCAAGGGGCCTCGCAACGTCATGGCCATCCTTGGGCCTAGTTTGGGCTTAGTTCAGAGCCCTAGCTACCCGTTCCCTCACCTCTTGCGGAACCCAGCTGGACCAGACTTCAGGGTAGTTTCGGAGAAAGTGGCGGGCCACTTCTGCCTCGGAGGCCTTGTTTTCTTCCATGTAGGCGAGAAGCTCGCTTACCAGTCGATTGGAGGTGCGGTAGCGCTGCAGGAACGCTACCACTTCTGGAGCTTCCCGAATAAGGCGCGTATTCACAGCGATATAAACCTCTTCCAATGGGAAGGCACAGGCCCGTCTGGGACGCTCATTTCTCTGGAGCTCACGCCAGACCTCCGGATCGTAAGGGGGCTCCTCTAGCATGGTAAGGTCAAAGCGGCCCAAGACCCAGGTGGGGCCCCAGTAGTAGAAGAGAATGGGCTGTCCCCTTTGGTAAGCAGAAGCGATGCCTGCTACCAGAGCTTCTCCTGTTCCTGGACGAAAGTTGGTAAAGTGATCCAGGAGACCGTAGGCGTAGAGTTTTCGTGTGTTGATGCGCTCGGCGAACCACCCCAGAGCCCCGTTATAAAACCTTCCCTTGCTAGGTTCTTCGGGATCGCGGAAGAGCTCCTTATAGCGGGGCAGATCGAATACGGAGCGCAGTTCCGGAGCCATGGGTTGGATGCCCCGTTTCGGGTCTCCCTTGATCACGTAGCTGGGAACAAACCAGCCCTGTACTGCATCGGGGAAATTCACTCCTAAGAGCTGGATACGGCCCTGGGCTTCTAAGGGCTCGATGGCCTCTCGATTCAGGTTGTACCAGATCTCCATGGAAACATCCACGTTTCCCCGGGCAAGCCCAGTGAGGAGGGGTATGGAGGTTCCCGGTAGTGTATCGGTGCGGCACCCATATCCCTTCTCCAAGATGAATTGAGCGATGCGGTTGTGGACCCGTGCGCTTTCCCAGTCGTAATCGGCAAAGACGATAGGCCTTTGCGTGCTGCACTGCGCCTGTGCCTGGGCCGCGCCAAGGGCCAAGGCCAGGGGAACTAAGGAACCGACCTTCAAGAAACCGAGAAGCTTTTGAAGTGACAACACCGCAATCACCTCCTGGGTAGCCAGGTTAGGCCTTGGGTGTGAAGGTAAGGGAAGAACCTAGGGGTCGCGGACTCATTTTGGGTGGGTTCGGTTGCTGAGGCCTGTGAGCAAAAGGTTCTTGAAGTATTGGGCCAAAGCAGAATTACACTTGGCATAAAGTCTTGATTTCTGTCTCATTGTCTCCTTCAAAGGGAGCCTCCAAGGTATGCTAATTTCATGAGTCTCATTATCGTGGCCAACCGTGCCCCCTTCCGTTTGACCGCCGAAGGTCTGGTTCCCGCAGTGGGGGGGCTGGCCACTGCCTTGTTGCCGGTCCTCGAGGCCCGGGGCGGAACCTGGGTGGCTGCAGCCGAGTGGGGTGAAAAGGGCCGGACGGCGCATCCGAGACAAAGTGCCATCCGCTTGGAGAGGGTTTTCCTCAGCGAGAGGGAGTGGCAAGGCTATTACGGGGGTTTTTCTAACCGGATCCTTTGGCCCCTTTGCCACTACTTCCTGGAGAAAATAGAGCTGAGGCGGGAGTATTTCCAGGATTATCTGCGGGTGAACCGCCGCTTTGCTGAGACGGTGGCCCGCATTCACCGGCAGGGTGATACCGTTTTTGTGCAGGACTATCATCTTCTTCTCCTCCCTGGGCTTCTCCGGGAGAGGATCCAGGGTCCTATAGGCTTTTTCTTCCACATTCCTTGGCCCTCCAGCGGGGTTTTCCGCATTCTTCCCTGGGGCCGGGCCCTGGTGGCGGGGGTCTTGGGGGCGGATCTGGTGGGCTTCCACACCTGGGAGTATGCGGAGAACTTCCTGCGCACTGCCGCCTATTACGGCTTTCCCGTGGAAGGGAACAGGGTGCGGGTGGGAGAGCGTACCGTGCGGGTGGAGGCCCATCCCCTGGGCATAGACACCCATCGGTTTCACGAGCTTTCGCAAAGCCCGGAGGTGGGGGCCCACGCCAGGAGCCTGCGGCGCCTGGCCGGGGTGGACCGTCTGATCCTGGGGGTGGACCGGCTGGACTACACCAAGGGGATCCGGGAAAGGCTTCTCGCCTACGAACGTTTCCTCCAGGCCTATCCTCATTGGCGGGGCCGGGTGGCTTTTTTCCAGATCGCCACCCCGAGCCGCACCCAGGTGGCTGCCTACCGGGAGCTAAAGCGCCAGGTGGATGAGGTGGTGGGGCGGATCCTGGGGAGTTTCTTGCGGGAGGACTGGGTGCCCCTCCGGTACTTCTATCAGACCTACACCCAGGAGGAGCTTTCCGCCTCCTATCGGGCTGCCGATGTGGCCCTCATCACCCCCTTGCGGGATGGGATGAACCTGGTGGCCCTGGAGTACGCCTACACCTCTTCGGAAGGGGTCTTGGTGCTCTCCAACCTGGCGGGGGCGGCGGAGCACCTCAAGGAGGCCCTTTTGGTCAACCCCTACGACCTGGACGGTATGGCGGCGGCTCTGGACAGGGCCTTGCGCATGCCCTATGGGGAGCGGGTGGAAAGGCTTCTGGCCCTGAAGGCGAGGATCCAGGCCCTGGATGCCCAAAGCTGGGCGGATCGCTTCCTCTCCTCCTTGGAGGCGGGATGAGGGTGGAGAAGCCCCTTTTCCTTCTGGACTACGACGGCACCCTGGCTCCCATTGCCCCAAGGCCCGAGGAGGCTTTTCCCCACCCAGGAGCTCTCGAGGTCCTGAGGGCCCTGATGGTCCGCTATCCCCTTTACGTGATCACGGGGAGGCGGGTGGAAGATTTGGCTAGGCTCCTTCCCCTCCCGGGCCTAAGGGTGGTGGGGGGGCATGGCTTGGAGGAGGGCGAGATAGGCGGGGAAAGCCATCCCCTTTTCCCCGTGGACCTCGGCCCCTTGCGGCGGGTGCTTCCCTCTTGCCCGGGGGTTTGGGTGGAGGATAAGGGGTTTGCCCTGGCCTTCCACTACCGGGGGGCAGAGGACGAGGAAAGGGCCCGTGCTTGCCTGAAGGTTTGGCTTGCCGCCCACGAGGAACTTTTGCGGGGCCTGGGCCTTGAGGTCCTCCCCGGTAAGAAGGTCCTAGAGGTGAAGCCAAAGGGCGCGAGCAAGGGGCAGGCGGCATTGCGCCTTTGGGCAAGGTACCCTGGCCACACCCCCATCTATATCGGGGATGACGCCACCGACGAGACCGCTTTCCAGGTCCTTAAGGGGAAGGGGCTTACCTTTAAGGTGGGCCCAGGGCCTACCCTGGCAGAAGGACGGCTTGAGGACGTGGAGGCAGTCTTGACCTACTTGAAGTCTTACCTCTAGCGGCGCATACTTGGGGATCGTGGATCCCCTCTGGTACAAGGACGCGGTCATTTACCAGCTTCACGTGCGCTCCTTCTTTGATGCCAACGACGACGGCTACGGGGACTTCGAGGGCTTAAGACAGAAGCTGCCCTATCTTGAGGCCCTAGGGGTTAACACCCTTTGGCTCATGCCCTTCTTCCAATCTCCCCTGCGGGACGACGGGTATGACATCTCCGACTATTACCAGATCCTGCCCGTCCACGGAAGCCTCGAGGACTTCCGGCGCTTTCTGGACGAGGCCCACGCAAGGGGGATGCGGGTCATCATCGAGCTGGTTCTCAACCACACCTCCATCGACCACCCTTGGTTCCAAGAGGCCAGGAAGCCAGGAAGCCCCATGCGGGACTTTTACGTGTGGAGCGACACCCCGGAGAGATACAAGGGGGTAAGGGTCATCTTCCAGGACTTTGAGCCCAGCAACTGGACCTTTGACCCCGTGGCCGGGGCCTACTACTGGCATCGCTTTTACCACCACCAGCCCGACCTCAACTGGGATAACCCCGAGGTGGAGAAGGCCATGCATCAGGTGATGTTCTTCTGGGCCGACATGGGGGTGGATGGCTTCCGCTTGGACGCCATTCCCTATCTCTACGAGCGGGAAGGGGCCAACTGCGAAAACCTTCCCGAAACCATCGAGGCGGTAAAGCGCCTGCGCAAGGCCCTGGAGGAGCGCTACGGCCCCGGCAAAGTCCTTTTGGCCGAGGCCAACATGTGGCCCGAGGAAACCCTGCCCTACTTTGGAGAAGGGGATGGGGTGCACATGGCCTACAACTTTCCCCTGATGCCCCGCCTTTTTCTGGCCTTACGCCGAGAGGACCGGGGGCCCATTGAAGCCATGCTCCAGGAGACGGAGGGCATACCGGAGTCCGCCCAGTGGGCTCTTTTCCTGCGCAACCACGACGAGCTGACCCTGGAGAAGGTCACGGAGGAGGAGCGGGAGTTCCTTTGGGAGGTCTATGCTCCCGATCCCAGGTACCGGATCAACCTGGGGATTCGCCGTAGGCTCATGCCCCTGTTGGGGGGGGATAGGCGACGCTTTGAGCTTTTGCACGCCCTTCTCTTTACCCTGAAGGGAAGCCCCATCCTCTATTACGGGGACGAGATCGGCATGGGGGATAACCCCTTTCTGGGCGACCGCAATGGGGTGCGGACCCCCATGCAGTGGTCGGCGGACCGGAATGCGGGCTTTTCCCGGGCTCCCTATCATCGCCTCTTCCTGCCCCCGGTGAGCGAGGGGCCCTACAGCTATCACTTTGTCAACGTGGAGGTCCAGCAGGAGAATCCCCACTCCCTTTTGAACTTTGTGCGTCGCTTCCTGGGCATCCGAAACCGGTACGCCAGGGTTTTGGGTCGAGGAAGCTTGCGCCTGCTTCCCGTGGAAAACCGGCGCATTCTGGCCTACGAACGGGAGTACCAGGGGGAAAAGATCCTGGTGGTGGCCAACCTCTCCCGGTATTCCCAGGCCTTTGACCTGCCCTTGGAGGGGTACGAGGGCCTGGTTCCGGTAGAACTCTTCTCCCAAAACCCCTTTCCCCCGGTGGAGGGCCGTTACCGCCTGGCCTTGGGTCCCCATGGGTTTATGCTCTTCGCTCTAAGGCCCAAGCAGGAGATAGAGCGCCTGTACCTTCCCGATTGGGCAGCGCCCGAGGAGGAAATGGCGGGGATCCCCCAGGACCTGCCCACGGTGCCCCTTTCTGGCGGTGTGGAGGGCCTCTTCATCGATACCTTGGTGGACGAAAGGGCCCGGGCCTCCTTCCTAAGTGCCTTGGGCAGGGTGCTTAGTGAGCGGAGTTGGTTGGCCTCGAGGCCCAAGCAGGTGGGGCTCAAGGACGCCCTTCGCCTCCAGAAGGAACCTCCTCTGTACCTTACCCTTCTGCGCCTTGAGGGGGAGGGGGGTTCCCTTGAAGCCTTTTTGCCTATCGCCTTGCGCCAGGACAGGGAAGGCCCGGGGCTCTTCGCCCGAGTGCGGGGAGGAGGAGGGGGATACCTCTTCGAGCTTTCCCAGGATCCGGGGTTTTATGCCCTCCTCTTAAGGCGGCTTGCCCAGGGGTTTGAGGGCCGGAGCCTCAAGGCCCACTACCGGGGCCGCCATCCGGGCCATGTTCCTGAGGCCCTGGAGCTTCTCCGTCCTGGCTTGGCGGCGGGGGAAGGGGTTTGGCTCCAGGTGGGTTTGATCCAAGACGGGGGGCTGGACCGTACGGAGAGGCTTTTCCCCCATCTTTCCCTCCCCTGGGTCCGGAGGCCCGTAGGGGGGCTTTACTGGGAACGGGGCAGGGAACGGCGAGTCCTGGCCCTCACTGGCACCTTCCCTTCTGGGCAGCCCCAGGAAGCCTTTGCCTACACCTTAAGGCTAGCCCGGGAGGGTTTGGCCCGGCTTCAGGACCACCCGGTTGGGGAAGGTGCCTTGGGCCTCATGGCGGACGCCCTTAGGGAGCTGGAGGCCCTGGTCCGGCTCCTGGGCGTACGGCTTGCCCTTCTGCACCGAGCTTTGCAGGAGGTGGAGGGTGAAGGGGATGGGGTACCCCTCCTGAACCGTGGCCTGGGGGCCTTTGTAGAGGTGGAAGGGGAAGTTTTCCTTCTGGCCTTGGGCAAGGAGGGTAGGGGCCTTCCCCTTTGGGACCTGGCCCGGTTGGCCTACGACCTGGAGCGGGCCCTTTATTTGGCCGCGGAGGAGATGGAAGGGGCAGGGCCTTGGGTGGACCTTGCCGCGGACTTTCTGGAGGAGGCCCTTTTTCAGGCCTATCAGGAAGCAACCCAGGGGACCTTGGAGGTTCTTGAGGGGTTTCCCCAGCTTATGTTGGCTCTGGCGCAAGAACAGGCTTTGCGGGAGGAAAAGCCAAGCCGGCAAGAGGTGCTTAAGCGCTGGCGAAGGAGAACTGGGGAAGGGGGAGGCTAGGGCCTGTGGGTTGGCC
>NZ_ATNI01000019.1:0-3521 GCF_000511705.1 Thermus sp. NMX2.A1 | reverse complement strand
CCCCACTAGCGGTACTCCCACAGGAGGCGGAAACCAAAGTGCGCTTAAGGATAATCAAATGGCCACCTCGTACCGAACCTTTAAGGCTCGCCGCACCAGGACCTTGGCCTCCTTGCGGGAGAGTTTGGCCGTGCTGGTCAGAAAGCGCCATAGGTTGCGCCGGACCAGCTTGTCCCACCGCCGGGCCGTTTCCGGGGGCAGAAAGCCCCAGCGGTTGGCGTAGCGGATCTCCCGGGTGACCTGGTTCACCGCCTTCAGCACCTGGGGGGCGGCCTTCACCTTACCCCCTGGCCAGGTGAGGCCGTGGGTCACCCAGCTCACGTAGCGGGCCTTCTCCCTGACCCACCGCGGGGATACCAGTAGCCGGGCCCGGGGATTGGGATCGTAGGAGGCTCGTCCCCAGGTCAGCAAAAACGGGCCGGTGCGGATGGGGTGCTGGGAGAGGTCCTTAAGTTGGAGGCCTCTCACCTCCGGGTGGGCCGAGAGGATCAGCCACCCCTCGGGGACCCGGAAAAGCCGGGTGCCCCGGGTCCGGTGGTGGGCCACCTCCCGGGGCTTCGCCTGGGGGGGGCCGGGAATGAGCAGGGCGTACCGGTACCGGTTGCCGGGGTGGGCCAGGGACCGGTACAGGGTGCCCCAGTCGTACCCCGCCCAGGGGTAAGGGGCTTTATCCGTCATGTTTCCATTATACCCGGGCCGGGAAGGGGAAAGTCCGTTTGAAGTGGGGGATTTAGGAAGAAGGGGGGGGAGGAAGGGGGATTTATTTAAGGGTCGCTGTACAAACGGCTAAAATGGGGGTGTGAGCCTGGCCCCCACCAGGTCAACCGCCCACCGGCCCAGCCTGGGTCGGGGAAAGCCGGATGCGGTAATCCCGCCTGTCCGGTTTGGGGCGGGGGTGGTGCCGGAAACCGGGGTAACCCGGGGAAAGGTGCCGTCCTATCGCCACGACCGCTTAAAGGTTGGCCGCCAATGGTCGTACGAGCCAGCCGTCGCCTGTGGAGGGGGAGACCCCTACGCCACGAGGGAGTGGCGTGCCCGCCCGTGGGTGCTCCAAGGGTCCACACGCCCAAGGGGTGCTGAGTCACGGGTCAAGTGTCGTGGCCTCTGGCTTAACAGCGGAGGCTATACGGCTAGGGCGGTGCCGAAAGCCCTCGCAAGAGGGTTGCCGAAAGCCCCTGATGAGGGGGTTGAACCGGGCGATGAAGGGGGCAAGCCTAAGTGCTTCATGCCGCCCGCCCACGTGAGGGTTTGTAGCGGCCCTTACCCACGTGCCCTGAAGCGGGTCCCTTCGGGGATGATGGCGCGCTCCTGGAGCCGGTCGGCTAGGTGCCTGATAACACGGTGGACGGGAATGGCGACCCCGCCGAGCACCACTTGGTGGTGTGTGTCCCCCACCCCTGAATCCATAGGGGGTGGGAAGGCCCTGGGAGGTGTGGAAACCCCAGGGCTGGGCGCGGGAAAACGGTCTAGGAGGCGGGGAAACCCGCCCAACGAGGACCGGATAAGCGCGGGATCGGCGGGGACGGAGCGGGTGAGTACCGAGGAAGCCGCCAAAAAGCGGTGGAGGGAAGACCCGTAGCGATCTCGGGTTGGATCACCGGTTGGGACCAACGGTGCTTGGTGGGGGCCAGGCCGCCGGAGGGACCTCCGTTATGGTCCAGCCACAGCCGTCCCGAGGCTCTAAATCGGGGGGGGACGGGTCCACCACACGGATCCAGCCACGGTGTCCCGAACCCTATCGGGGGCAGGATCCCGCCAAAGGGATCGGATCCGGCCCTGGCCACCGTGAGCCCGCGGGCTTGCGGAACGGGTCAGGCCACCGGCAGGCGTCATGCCTGGCCATCCTGGGGCTTACCAGGAACCCCGGCGTGCACCCCGAGGGGTGCCACTGCTGGACGCCGTCCCGAGGCGGTAAACCGGGGGCTTGGCCGGCCAGAAAAGGCCAACCTTCAGGACCGGTTAGCGGGCCGGTCCCGCCCTGCGGGGCGCCAATCCCGCTAGGGGGACTGCCTTATCCCCCACCCTTACCCCCAGCCTGCGGGCTGGGGGTCGCTGTTTGGTCCGCCCTGGGGGTTAGGGCCCTGAACTGGGCCAAGAGGGATCTCCGCAGCCGGGCCAGGGATCCCGGCCCGGGCCGCCTAGACTAGGCCACCCGCCAGGAGGGAGCCTGGCGGAAGAGATCCATGAGGCCCTGCTCCTTGAGGAGGCGGACCAGCAGGGCTCCTGGTCGTCGCACGGATCCGGTGGCCAGGCCCTCGGAGACCCGGCGGATGGCCCACAGGACGATATCCATGGCGTCAGGGCGGTACCCGTAGATGTGGGCCCGGAAGGCGTGCCAGATCACCCAGGCATAGAAGCGGGTGCTCCCCGGATCCCGGAACCCCCTGGCCAGGCCCAGGGCGATCTCCTCCACCAGGCGGCGGCGGGAACCGGGTTTTTCCCGTGCCAGACGGGCCAGGAGGTCGCTGGGGCTGCCGTTGGCAGAGTCTATCTCTAACGGGGTTTCGCTACGCTCCGGGGATAACGACCCCCACCCCAGGATGAACTCCAGGACCTCAGACTCACCCCTTAGGGGTGAACTTCTAGACTCTGCCAACTCGGGCGGAGAGACCCCCGGGGAAGCCCCCTTCGCCCTCCTGGAGCCCTTTTTCGCCCAACGCGCCTCCTGCCATTCGGTTAGGTGGGCCCAGGCGGTGCGACCGGCGGCAATGTCCCCATCCAGGTCCCTCCACTTGTGCTGCAGGTCCTCCGGGTAGAGCTTCGCCCTCCCGTCCTGGTGGGGCAGCCGCACGGCAAACACCACCCCCGCCCGGTAGATCCCAGGCCGCCCGTGCACCGTGGCCGGGGTGTACCAGGCACGGCTGGCCACCAGGCCCACCCCCTTCAGCTCCGTCAGGGCCCGGTACAGGCTCCTGACCGGGATGTCCAGGGCCACGGCCAGAGCCTCCACAGGCACGAACAGGATCACCTGGGTCAGGGCGCGGGTGATGGGCCGCCCCATCCGCCGCAACCGGGCCAGGCCCGCCGCCAGCAGGTAGGTGTACAGCCGGCGAGCCCGGGGGGTTAGGCCCGCCACCCGCTCCGGGTACCTCCCCAGGGCCTCCTCAACCTTGGACAGGAGGGAGGGGGCCCAGTCCACGGGAGGAAGCTCCTCCCCCTTCAGGGGGCGGGGCGGGATGCTGGCCACCATCTCCCCCACCGGGCGCGGGACCATGGCCCTCCTCGGCTCCCTGGGGGCCTCAGAAGGCCGGGGAGCCGGGGGGGTGGTGGTGAAGGCCTGGGCCTCCGGGCCAGGGGCCTCAGCGGGGCTCTCAGGGTCATGGGCGGCCACCCCCCCCATGGCCTCCCGCTCCCTGAGGTGAGCCATGATCCGGGCCACCAGGGCCTGCGTCTTAGGTGCCAGGTTCTTCGGGATTTCGTTCTTGCCGTTCTTCGCTTCCTCCAGGTTCATGCTTGACCCCCTTGGCTTCGGGGGGTAACCTGAAGGAGCTCCTGGGGTGGAGCGGGGTGGGGCCTTCAGG
>NZ_ATNI01000018.1:0-851 GCF_000511705.1 Thermus sp. NMX2.A1 | reverse complement strand
GGTATGGCATGCTGAACGCATGACATCGCCGGGGGTGTACACCATTGCTGAGGTAGAGGCCATGACCGGTTTTTCCGTGGAGGTGCTAAGGCAGTGGGAAAGGCGGTACGGCTTTCCCAAGCCCGAAAGAACCCCTGGCGGTCATCGTCTTTACCGGCAGGAGGATGTGGAAGCCCTCTTGGTGATTCGCCGCTGGCTGGAGGAGGGCGCTTCTCCTCAGGCGGCTATACGGCGCTACCTAGCCCAGGAGTACCGGACCGACCAGCTTTCCAAAGAGCTTCTGGCCGCCCTTTTAGAGGCGGATTTGCCTAGGGCCGAGGCCCTTTTTCGCCGGGGGGTGAAGCTCCTAGGGCCGGAAGGAGCCTTAAGGAGCCTTTTGGTGCCCGTGCTTAAGGACGTGGGGGAGGGCTGGCACCAGGGGGAGGTGAATGTGGCGCAGGAACACTTGGCTACTCTGTTCCTTCGTTCCAGGCTTCAGGAGCTTCTGGACCTTGCGGGCTACCCCCGGGGTGCTCCCATTTTGGTGACCACCCCTCCGGGGGAGCGGCACGAGCTAGGAGCCATGTTAGCGGCCTACCACCTTAGGCGGCGTGGGTTTCCTGCCCTGTACTTGGGGCCCGATACCCCCCTTTCGGATCTCAAAGATCTAGCTCAAGAGCTCGGGGCGCGGGCTATCGTGCTTTCGGTTCTTCTACCCGAAAACATACGAGCCCTCCCTGAGGGGATTCTGAGGGATTGGGTCCCTAAGGTGGTGGTGGGTGGGTCAGGAGCGAGTCCGGAGGAGGCTAGGCGGCTTGGGGCTGTTTATGTGCAGGACCTCGAGGCTTTGCCAGAGGTATTGGAGGGAATAG